>JASIBJ010000749.1 GCA_030045215.1 Streptosporangiaceae bacterium
CTGGCCCGGCGGTCCCTCCGCCTGGCGGCCGTCCGCGCCGCCGACCACGGCGGCGCGGCTGGCCCGCCCGCGGACCGGCTATGCTGCCGAAACATGACAAAGTCTTGACTGGGGCTGCTATATTCGCTAGCCGCCGTGGGGGTGCCTTCGGCGCCTGGGTCCCGGGTATGACGCTCCATCGTGACCGCCGCAGACCCGGCGGCCTTGCCCGCAGTCTCGGCGCGCCGGGCAATGGCCAATTGGGAAGCCGTAATCGCTAGGAGGATGGCGGTTGTCGAACACGACTAAGTCACCGGTCGCCCGGTCAGGCGCAAGCCAGAATGGAGACGGTGACCTCGGGGAACGCAACAAGGCCCTGGCGTACTCGCGGGTATCGGCCCCGCCCGCGATCCAGTGCGCGTGGTGCGAGCATGCCTTTGACGACGGCGATCAGTACCTCCACGGCCGGGTCAAGTGCTCGCACTGCGGGGTCGCGACGACATCTCCATGGCCAAGCGACGCCCAGCTAGCCGAGGCCTACGGCGACTGGTACCGGCCGGAAGCTGGCCGGTTCTCTGGCCTGGGGGACAAGGTGCTGCACCGGCTCCGGTCTACTCTGGCTAATCGCCTGCACCGGATCCTGCCGCCGGGGCCGGTCCTCGACGTGGGTGCCGGTGACGGGAATCTGGTTGAGGCCTTCGTCCGGCACGGCCGGGATGCGGTCGGCCTGGAGCCGTACGGGTCCGGACTGCACATCCGCCAAGCCGAGGTCGAAGAGGTCGACGGTTCCTGGTCAGCGGTCATCTTCTGGCACTCGCTTGAGCACGTCCGCCGTCCCGCGAGGGCGCTCAGCCACGCCGCGACCCTGGTAGCCCCTGGTGGGAAGCTGATCGTAGCGGTCCCGAACGCGACGAGCCTCCAGGCGCGCGCCTTCGGTGACCGCTGGTTCGCGCTCGACCTGCCCCGCCATCTCACCCACATCAGCCCTGCGGCCCTGATGTCCAAGATCCAGGAAGCCGGGCTGCAAGTCGAGCACGTGAGCTACTACCGCGGCGGCCAGGTGGTCTTCGGCTGGGTGCACGGCCTGGTCGGAATGCTTCCCGGCCACCCCGACCTCTACGACGTTATCCGTCGCAGCGAGGCGCAGAGCGTCCAGCAGAGCCTGCCGCTGCGCCTGTACGCCCTCGCCGCCGCGGTCGCCGCGCTGCCGGTGGCCCTGGTGGCGAGCGCCATCGAGGTGGCCGCGCGGTCGGGAGGGACGGTCTGCGTCGAGGCCCGGCGGGAAAAGGCGCCCGTGTGAGGGATGCTCCGCCACTAACCCGAGGCTAGCGGGACAGTGCGCCCGCGGAATGCGGGCATGCCCGGCGGCGGGCGGCGTTAACGCCCGTCGCCGAGCTGGCCCGGCTGGGTTACCGCTGGTAGACGCTCACGTGGTACGGACAGGTCGAGCTGGCTGCCACGCGGTAGAGGCTGCCCACGCTCCTCGGGTGGACGGTGGTCGTGTGCGAGGCGCCAGTACCAGTGGTGCTAGTGATCGTCGTGATGTTCGTGCGGGACTGGGCCAGCGCCGCGACGAACGGGTGCGAGCCCGAGGTGCACCGGTAGGTATACGTCGTGGTCACCGAGCTGCTCGTGACCTTGAACGGGGCGGAGTACCTGACCCCCGTGCCGCTCACCGAGGCGACCAGGGCTCCTCTGGACGCCGCAGCGTGGTGCGCCGGGACCGCCCGGGCCACGCGCGGAACGGCCGGCGCGGTGTTGCTGGCCGCGAAGCCGGCGATGATTCCGCCCAGTGCGACCAGGCAGGCTATGCCTGCCAGCGCGATGAGTCTGCCCCTCTTGGACTCGCGCGGCGCGTCGTATGTCCGGGCCGGCGCGGCCTCACGCGACGCTTGCGGTGTCTGATATGTCTGAGTAGTTGTTGTCGTGCGAGTTGTCGGCTGCGGAGCCTCGTATGTCCGCTCCTCCGAGGCCGAACCCGATGGGCCTGACCTGGCCGCGGACGATGACGCGCCGGATGGCGGTGTCGAGCCCCGCCCCGGCTGCTGACCGGGGCCTGGACCCTGCCCCGAGCCCGCGGACTGCTGCGAATCGCCGCCGAAGTTCTCCTCCGGCATGCCTGGTTGCTGACCCCCACGCGGGTCACGCGGGTCGTTGGTCATCGGTGCCTCCATGACACTGTCGAGAACCTCTGACAATGGACGTGGGGGGCGCCCGTATTGACTACTTCATGATGTCACGCGGGCAGGCGGATCAAACCGGCCCGGTCCCGAGGATGAGAATGCAGGCTGGCCGCGGGACGCGAGTCCGATTTATCCAGACTCGGTCCGAGCCAGCCAGGCCGAGTGGCCCGGTGGCCGGTAGCCTGGGTGGCCGGCTGGCCGACAAGCCCGAGCCAGTTGTGTGATACCGCACGGATACTCGGCTAATACTTGATTTCCGGTCATTCCGGTTGACCGGACCCCGGCGGACCGGTACAAACTCTGGAAGCCTTCTTGAGGGGTACCTGATGCGCTCATCTGCCAGTGCGGCAGGCCTGCTTGCTGCTGGCGCGATCCTGGTCACCGGCTGCTCTTCTGGCAGCCCGGCGGCCGCGCCAGGCTCGCCCACGCCAGCGGCCACGTCCAACTCCGCCACGCCGGTCGTCGGCACGAGTTCGCCGGCCGCAACGACCCCGACGCCTTCTGCTTCAGGCGGCGGCCCAGGCCCGTGTCAAAGCAGCGCCCTCAAGGTCACGCTGGGCAAGGGCGGAGCGGCGCTGGGAACGGTGTACTACCCGATCCTGTTCACCAACGTGTCCTCGGCCACCTGCACTCTCTACGGGTTCCCCGGCGTGTCGTTCACCGGCGAGACCTACCAGGTCCAGGTCGGGCCCGCCGCGACACGCAATCACTCAAGTCCCGAGGCCCTCGTGACGCTCACGCCTGGTGCAGTGGCCAGCGCCCTCGTCGGCGTTGCCGACGCGCAGAATTACCCGCCCGGCTCCTGCGGCCTGACCACGGCCAGCGGCATCCTGGTTTATCCGCCCAACCTGACGACGTCCGTGGGCCTGCCGTTCAACGGGTACACCTGCGCGAACGCCAAGGACCACGTGCTGACGGTCAACGCCGTCGTGGCCGGCTCGACGGGAACCTGACCGGAAGCTCAGCCGGTGCCGGTAGCGCCGGCCAGGAGCACCGCCGCGAAACAGCCAGCCAGCAGAAACGGCCCGAACGCGATGCTGGCGCGAAGTCCGGCCCGGCCGGAAGCAAGCAGCCAGAGCCCGTAGAGGCCGGCGAGCACGAACCCGGCCGCAACTGCAAGCGCGAGGGTGTCCCAGCCGAACCAGGCCGCGAGCGCCCCGACGCTCAGGCCAAGCTTCGCGTCCCCGAGCCCGGCCGAGCCCGGCCGCACGAGTGCCAGCAGCGTGAACAGACCTGCGACCGCCACCGCCCCGGCCGCGGAGCGGGCCAGGTCCGGCCAGTGACCTCCGAAGGCGGCCGCAGCGAGCAGGAACGCGGTGGTCCCGGCGAGCGCCGCGCCCGTCAGCGCGTTGGGCAGGCGATGGACGACGGCGTCGATGGTGGCCAGCGGAACGGCGCACACAGCGAGCCAGCAGGCGGCGCACGCCACGAGGTAAGGCCGCACCACGGCAGCCGCGGCGCCGGCCAGCACCGCCATCGGTACAGCGGCCATCAGCACCGAAGGACCGATGGCCGCCCGGCATGCCCGGCAGCGAGCACGAAGCGGCAGCCGGCTCGCCAGCGCGGCCAGAGCGTCGCATCGCGGGCAGGGGCGCGGTGGTGCACCGGCCGGGACACCGAGGGCGAAAATCGCGGCGCTGGCCGGCCAGCCGCACGCCGCGGCTAACGCGGCCGCACCGAGCGGGAATGCCGGGCTCACCCGGCCAAGCTATCGCAATCTGGCCAGGCGGCCCGTGGTTGTCCGGGCACACCGGGCGGCATGTGCGAGACCATGAAGCGACCGAGGGGAGTAGCGGATGACGTGGGACGAGTTGCTCGACTACAGCCTGGCCAAGCCGGGCGCCTGGCAGGACGAGCCGTGGGAGGGCGACATCGTCACCAAGGTCGGTCCCAAGATCTTCGCGTTCTTCGGCATGGCTCCCGGTACGACGGTCGGCCTGAAGTGCGGTCCTACCAGGGAGATCGCGGACGAGTGGCTGAAGCGCTATCCCGATGGTGCCTCGGTGATGGCCTACATCGGCCGCTCAGGCTGGAACACGCTGCGCGTCGACGGCGCAATCCCCGACGATGAGCTGCTTGAGGCGATCGACGGATCCTACGAGGCTGTGGTCCGCAAGCTGCCGAAGAAGGATCGCCCGGCACTTTGAGGGGAACGAGCCGTCTCCGCGCCCGCTCGCGTCCCTCACCGCAGGTCGTTCAGCCTCGACACGGTCGCCTCAAGCTCGGTGACCAGGGCCTGCATCACGTCCGCAACCGGCCTGACCTCGTTCATGCGGCCCACGATCTGGCCGACGGGCATCGGGATCACATCGGGGTTGCCCGCCCGCATGAGGCGCTGATGCGCCTGCGCCACCAGCAGGTTCTGCAGTGGCATCGGCAGTGCGTCGGGAGCGCCCGGCTCCTCCCAGGCATTGGTCCAGCTGTTCTTCAGCAGCCGGGCCGGCTTGCCGCTGTAGATCCGCGACCGGACCGTATCCGATGATGTCGCCGCGAGCAGGGCTGCCCGCAGGCCGGGCATCGGAGCCAGGCTCGTGTACTCCTCGGTGATCAGCCAGGCCGAGCCCATCCACGCGCCCGATGCGCCGAGCGCCAGCGCGGCCGCGATCTGCCGCCCGGTGCCGATGCCGCCGGCGGCGAGCACGGGCACCTTGGCGCCGACGGCGTCGACGATCTCCGGGACGAGCACCATGCTGGCGATCTCACCGGTATGGCCGCCCGCCTCATACCCCTGCGCCACGACGATGTCGACCCCGGCCTCGACGTGTGACCGGGCGTGCGCGGCCTTCCCGGCCAGTGCCGCGACGAGTATGCCGCGCTCATGCGCGCTCTCGATGACGTCGGCTGGCGGCGAGCCGAGCGCGTTGGCGATCAGCCGGGCCGGGTGCGCCAGCGCCACCTCTACCTGCGACCTGGCCACGGAGTGCAGCCAGCCGAGCACCCCGTCCCTGGCCTGCGTCTCCTCCGGCAGCGGAGGGACTCCCAGCTTCAGGAGCGTCTGCTCGACGAACTCCTTGTGCCCGGCCGGGATCAGCTTGTCGAGGTCGAACGCCGCGCCCTCGGTCGGAATCTTCGCCGGCATCACCACGTCAACGCCGTACGGCCGCCCGTCGGTGCTCTTGTCCATCCAGCCCAGCACCTGATCAAGCTCGGCCGCGTCATTGAACCGAACGCAGCCGAGCACGCCGAGGCCGCCCGCCCGGCTGATGGCCGCCGCCACGTGCTCCGACGGGGTGAACCCGAAGATAGGGTGCTCGATGCCGAGTTGCTCGCACAGCGCGGTGCGCATCGCTGGCCTCATTCCGGAAGGTTACGGGGGGTCGTCCCCCTGGGCTAGCTCCGCGGACCTGGTCCCGCGGCTTGCCGCGGGACCAGGTCCGCCGCCATCTGTGCCTGCGCGTAGCGGCGCGCCCACGGGTAATCGGCCTTTCCCGCGGCCGTCCGGCCGATCTCCTCGACCAGCCAGACCGACCTGGGCACTTTGTAGCCGGCGATCTGGGTCCGCAGGTGCGCGTCAAGCTCGGCCAGGTCCACGTCGTGGCCGGCCCGGGGCTGCACCAGAGCCGCGACCCGCTGTCCGAGCAGCTCGTCCGGCACGCCGATCACCAGGGCGTCGAACACGGCGGGGAAGGACTTCAGCACTCCCTCGACCTCCTCGGGGAACACCTTCTCCCCGCCGGTGTTCACGCACGTGTTGCCCCGGCCGAGCAGCGTGATCGAGCCGTCCTCTTCCACCCGCGCGAAATCACCGGGCACCGAGTAGCGGACGCCGTCGACCTCGGCGAACAACGCCGCTGTCTTAACCGGGTCCTTGAAGTACCCAAGCGGGATGTGGCCGCCGCGGGCGATCCGTCCGATGCCGCCCGGGCCGACCGGGCGGTTGTGCTCGTCGATCACGATTGTCGACGGGCCGGCCGTGACCGTCGGTCCCTCGGCCTTCTTGTTCCCCGCTGACACGTATCCGAGGCCGGTGAAGCCGGTCTCGGACGCGCCGATCGCGTCGGTAATGACGACGTTCGGCAGCAGTTTGAGGTACTGGTCCTTGACGCTCGGGGAGAACAGGGCGGCGTTGCTGGAGATCGCCAGCACCGACGACAAGTCGTACTGCTCCTGCTGGTAGGCCTCGATCAGCGGTCTGGCCATCGCGTCGCCGGTGATCATGACCACGTTGACCTTGTGGCGCTGCACTGCGCGCCAGACGTCGTGCGGATCGAACTGCGGCACGAACACCACGGTGTCCCCGCCGAACAATCCCGGCAGCGTCCCCCACTGCGCGCTGCCGTGGATGAGCGGCGCGGTGGCCAGCCTGACCATTCCAGCCGGCCCGGTGGTTCCACGGCGGATCTGTTCCCACTCGTCGGCCAGCCGCTCGCCGGTGGTGAAGTCGATACCGCCGCCCAGGGTCCGCCAGACATCCTCGTGCCGCCAGACCACGCCCTTGGGGTATCCCGTCGTGCCGCCGGTGTAGAGCATGTAGATGTCATCGGCGCTGCGCGGGCCGAAGTCGCGCTCGGCCGACAAGCCCGCTAGTGCGGTCCCGAAGTTGGCCGCTCCTGCCGGCAGCGCGGTGCCGCTTCCGTCCTCGATCGCCAGCACGGCCGACAGGCCGGGCTGGCCGGGGAGGATCGCCGCGACGCGATCGCTGAACTTGCGGTCGTAGACCAGGCCAGTGAGCTCGGCCTCGTCAAAGAGGTACCGCAACTCGGCTTCGACGTAGCGGTAGTTGACGTTGACCGGGATCGCGCGGAGCTTATAGCAGGCCAGGAACGTCGCGAGGAGCTCGATCGAGTTCCGCCCGTACGCGCCCACATGATCATGAGGACCGACCCCCGCGTCGGCGAGATAGTGCGCGAGCCGGTTGCTGAGCGCCTCAAGCTCGCGGTAGGTCACCTGGTTGTCGTCACAGGCAATCGCCAGACGATCGGGAACGGCGTCAACGGCGTGCTCGAAAAGGTCAGCGATGTTCAGCGCCATGGGTAAGAAACTAGAACGTGTTATCGTTCTGGGCAACCCCAACCGGCCACCATGGAGGCCTCTCGGTGACCTCAACGAACGCGGAGCCGCGGGAGGAGCCGCACGCGCTGATCGAGCGCCGCGACCACGTGCTCATCGTCACGATGAACCGCCCGCATGCGCGCAATGCGCTCAGCGGTCCGATGATGGCGCTGATGCACCAGGCCTGGGATCAGGTGGATGGCGACCCGGATATCCGGGCCTGCGTCCTGACCGGGGCAGGCGGCGCCTTTTGCGCGGGTGCCGATCTCAAGGCGATGACCGCCACCCATCCCGGCGACAGCTTCCGCGGCGGCGGCATGGACCTCACGATGATCGAGCCGCTGCTCAAGGGACGCCGCCTGACCAAGCCGCTGATTGCCGCGGTCGAAGGGCCCGCCATTGCCGGCGGCACCGAGATCCTGCAGGCGACTGATATCAGGGTCGCGGGCCGCAGCGCGAAGTTTGGCGTGTCCGAGGCGCGCTGGGGGCTGTTCCCGCTCGGCGGCTCAGCAGTGCGGCTCGTTCGCCAGGTCCCCTACACGCTCGCGGCCGACATCCTGCTGACCGGGCGGCATATCACCGCGGACGAGGCGCTGCGCATCGGCCTTATCGGGCACGTCGTGGACGACGGTCAGGCCCTGGCCAAGGCCCTGGAGATCGCGGACATGATCGCTGCGAACGGGCCGCTCGCGGTCCAGGCCATCCTGGCCGCGATCAGGCAGACCGAGGGCATGCCGGAGAACGAGGCGTTCGCGGTCGAGGCCAAGCTCGGCATGGCCGTTTTCACCAGCGAGGACGCAAAGGAGGGTCCGCGGGCCTTCGCCGAGAAGCGCAAACCGGACTTCCGCGGCCAATAGGCCTGCGGGCCCTCCGCCCGGGGGCCGCCATCCCAGCGCCGGCTACTGGTCGTGCTGGCGGGCCGGTCATGTTGTTAACTCACACTAGAACGTGTTTCACTCTGATCCGTGACAAAGCCCGCAACAGAGACTCGCGACGGCCCGCTCAGCGCTCCGCTGGACATCAGCTTCGACTACACCAGGTCGCTGGGTCCGGTGCTCAGCGAGTTCATGAGCGCCCTCGCCGACCGGCGCATCCTCGGCTCGCGCAGCGCGGATGGGCGGGTGCATGTGCCGCCCGCCGAGTACGACCCGGTCACGTTCTCGCCGCCTGAGGGCCTGGTAGCGGTCGGCCCTGAGGGCACGGTCGTGACGTGGTCGTGGCAGCCGCAGCCGCGGGAGGGCCAGCCGCTTGGCCACCCGTTCGCGTGGGCGCTGATCAAGCTCGATGGGGCGGACACCGGGATGCTGCACGCGGTCGACGTCGGCGCAGCCGGGAAGATGCGCACCGGGCTACGGGTGCGGCCGCGCTGGGCGGCGCAGCGATCGGGTCACATCCGCGACATCGAGTGCTTCGAGCCGGCCGGAGACGGCTCAGGCGGCGGGACGGAGGGGGGAGGGACCGAGCCCGTTCCCGCAAAGGAAGCCGTAATCATGATCACGACTCCGATCCGGCTCCACTACCAGCACAGCGCCTCAGCCGAGGAGAGCCGGTACCTACGCGGCCTGGCGGAGGGCAAGGTCATCGGGCAGCGCTGCCCTGCCTGCGGCAAGGTCTACGTCCCGCCGCGCGGCGCCTGCCCCACCGACGGAGTTCCCACGACCACCGATGTCGAATTGCCCGATCACGGCACGGTGACGACCTTCTGCGTGGTTAACGTGCCGTTCCAAGGCCAGCGCGTGCCCACCCCCTACGTGGCGGCCTCGGTTCTGCTGGACGGCGCGGACATCGCCTTCCAGCACCTGATCCTCGGCTGTGAGCCCTCCGAGGTCCGGATGGGCATGCGGGTGCGCGCGGTCTGGAAGCCGCGGGATCAGTGGGGGACCACGTCCGAGAACATCAGCCACTTCGAGCCGACCGGGGAACCTGACGCCCCGTATGAGTCCTATGCGCATCACCTGTGACCGACCGGGAGATACGGCGTGACAGACGTCGCTGTGATCGGCTTCGCGGAGGCGCCGAACGTGCGGCGCACCGCCGGCACCACCAACGGCGTGGAGATGCTCGTCCCGATCTTCCACGAGGTACTCGCGCAGACCCGCCTGTCCAGGAGCGACATCGCCTTCTGGTGCTCGGGTTCGTCTGACTACCTGGCCGGGCGCGCGTTCTCTTTCGTCTCCGCAGTCGATGCGATCGGCGCGTTCCCGCCGGTCATGGAGTCGCACGTGGAGATGGACGGGGCCTTCGCGCTGTACGAGGCGTGGGTCAAGGTGCTGACCGGCGAGGCGGACGTCGCGCTTGCCTACGGCTTCGGCAAGTCGTCGGCCGGCGACCTGCGGCGAGTGCTCGCGCTCCAGCTTGACCCCTACACGGTCGCGCCGCTGTGGCCGGACTCGGTATCGATCGCGGCCCTCCAGGCGCGGCTCGGCATCGAGGCGGGCGCGTGGACCGAGCAGGAGATGGTCGAGGTCGCAGTCCGCAGCCGGGCCGCCGCCGTCTCCAACCCGGGCGCTCAGCTGTCCGGCGACGTCAGCGCCGGCGACCTGCTCGCCGAGCCGTACCTGGCCGATCCGCTCCGCGCGCACGACTGCGCGCCGGTGACCGACGGTGCGGCCGTGGTGATCATCGCAGCCGCGGACCGGGCCCGCGAGCTGTGCCCGCGGCCGGCGTGGATCACCGGGTTCGAGCACCGGATTGACTCGGGCTCACTCGGCTCGCGGGACCTGCTCAGGTCGCCGTCGGCCGCGTCGGCCGCGTTTGCGGCCGGCGCGGCGGGGGTTGAGGTGGCCGAACTGCATGCACCGTTCACCCATCAGGAGATCGTGCTCAGGGAGGCGATGGGGCTCAACGGCGAGGCGCGGATCAGCCCATCCGGCGGCGCGCTGGCGGGCAACCCGATGTTCGCGGCGGGCCTGGCCCGGATCGGCTGGGCGGCCCGCCAGATCATGTCCGGTGCCGCCGCCAGCGCCCTCGGGCACGCCACCAGCGGCCCCGCGCTGCAGCAGAACCTCGTGTGCGTGATGGAGGCGCGATGACGGCCGGTGGTTCGAGGCAGCGCGCCGCGGTGCTCGGCACCGGCCAGACGCACCACCGCAGCAAGCGGCCGGACGTGTCCATCGCCGGCCTGTGCCGCGAGGCGGTCGACCGGGCGCTCGACGACGCCGGCCTGGAGCTGTCCGACATCGGCGCGGTCGTGGTCGGCAAGGCGCCGGACCTGTTCGAGGGCGTGATGATGCCCGAGCTGTACCTGGCCGACGCCCTCGGGGCCGTCGGCAAGCCGCTGCTGCGCGTGCACACGGCCGGCTCGGTCGGCGGGGCCACCGGGAACGTCGCGGCCAGCCTGGTTATGGCCGGCCGGCACCGGCGCGTGCTCGCGGTGGCGTTCGAGAAGCAGTCAGAGTCCAACGCGATGTGGGCGCTGTCGATCATGCCGCCGTTCTCCATACCTCTGCTGGCCGGCGCGGGCGGTTACTTCGCCCCGCATGTGCGGTCCTACATCCGGCGCAGCGGAGCCCCGACGCACGTCGGCGCGATGGTCGCGGTGAAGGACCGGCGCAACGGGGCGCTCAACCCGTACGCGCACCTGCGCCAGCCCCACATCACGCTGGAGTCGGTGCAGGCGTCGCCGATGCTGTGGGACCCGGTCCGCTATGACGAGACGTGCCCGTCCTCCGACGGCGCGTGCGCCGTCATCATCGGCGACCAGGCCGCGGCCGAGGCGTCGCCGGCCCCGGTGGCCTGGATCAGGGCCACGTCGATGCGCAC
>JASIBJ010000750.1 GCA_030045215.1 Streptosporangiaceae bacterium
GCCCCGCCGATGACCGCTCGCAGGACACCTGGCTGGCCCAGTGACGCGTTCACGTGGTCCGAGGACATGATCGCCTGGCCGAGGAAGAACGACGCGAACGAGGTGATCAGGCCGACGACGAACGTTATCGCAGCGAACACCACCGCCTTCGCCGCGACGAGCATCTCGCGACGCGGCAGCACCGTCAGCGAGGTGCGGATCATGCCCGTCGAGTACTCGGACGTGATGACCATCGCGCCGAGCACGGCGATGACCAGCTGGCTCAGGTAGAGCCCGGCCAGGCTCCGCATCGTCGGATCGAACAGCGGGCCATGGTGCAGCTGCTTCGTCGCCCCGAAACTGCTCAGGGCACCGATGCCGATGGTCACCACCATCATGACCAGCAGCGTCCACCAGGTCGAGCGGACCGACCGGATCTTGGTGAACTCCGAGCGCAGCGCGCCGGCAAAGGTCACCCGCCCGACCGAGGCGGGGAGCGTGCTCAGTCCCGGCCTTGTCGCTTCCGTCGCCGCCGCCGCCACCTCAGGCCACCTCTCGTGCCAGAACCTGCTGACCTGTGGCGGCCTGGGGAGAGGACTCCCCGCCGACCGAGCCGGGAACGTCGGCGCGGAACTCCACGCTGGACGCGGTCAGCTCCATGAATGCCTGCTCAAGCGACGCGTGCACCGGCGAGAGCTCGTGCAGCCGGACGGCGTTGTCGAAGGCGAGGTCGCCCACCTGGCTTACCTCAAGGCCCGACACCACGATCGCTTCGCCGTTGTCACGCACGGTGCCGCCAGCCGCGGCGACCAGTCTCGCCAGCTGCTCCGGCTGGGGTGTCCGGACCCGCACGTTCACTTGCGAGTTGGCCGCGATGAACTCGCTGACCGTGCAGTCGGCGATGAGCTTGCCCCGGCCGATCACGATCAGGTGGTCGGCGGTGTTCTCCATCTCCGACATCAGGTGGCTGGATACGAACACGGTCCGGCCCTCGGCGGCCAGGGCCTTCATCAGGTTGCGGATCCACAAGATGCCCTCGGGGTCCAGCCCGTTGACCGGCTCGTCGAACATCAGGATCTGCGGGTCGCCGAGCAGCGCCGCGGCGATGCCAAGCCGCTGGCCCATGCCGAGCGAGAATCCCCGTGTCCGCTTCTTCGCCACGTCGGTCAGCCCGACCAGTGCGAGCGCCTCCTTGACCCTCCTGGCCGGGAGGTTGTTGGACTGGGCCAGGCACAGCAGGTGGTGGTAGGCGCTGCGGCCGCCGTGCACCGCCTTCGCGTCCAGCAGCGCACCGACCTGGCGCATGGGCTGGGCCGCCTTCGAGAACGGCCGCCCGTTAATCGTGACCGTGCCGGAAGTCGGCTGGTCGAGGCCCAGGATCATCCGCATCGTCGTCGTCTTGCCCGCCCCGTTCGGGCCGAGGAAACCTGTGATCTTCCCCGGCGCGATGCTGAACGACAAATTGTCCACGGCGAGCGTGTCGCCGTATCGCTTCGTGAGGCCCCGTGCCTCGATCATCTCCCGTATCCCTTCCGGCCAGCGGCCTCTGGCGACCGGCCAGGACCGCGGTCAGACTGATTCCTCAGCTGACGCAACAGGCCGGGGACGCGATCTCCCCGGCCGATACCAGAAGTCTCGGTGATCGAGGCACCTGAAGGCGTCGCCCGCTGGGCTGATGTTGATCAGCCGACAGAGTGATTTGGCAACTGCCCTTCGTACGCCGCTAGCTGACGAAACCGACCTGGCGGACCAGCGACTCTGCCTGCTGCTCGGCCCCGGCCTCCCCCGAGTTGGTCAGCAGGCCGTCACCCGACCAGGCCGCGGCGCAGAGGGCCCTGAGGCCATCCAGCGGGCTGCCGGAACCGGAGATCGTCAGCCGACGGTGATCATCGGCCACGGCAGTCCAGCCGCCGCAGCCGAAGGCGCCGCCGGACCGTGCTACCTCGGGATGACTCGCGTTCAGCCCGGACAGGTCCGCCGCCAGGTACGCGGGCCGGCGCTGCGGCGGGGCCAGCAGAGCGTCCACGGGCCGGCTCACTCCGGTGAATACCAGCATGCTGTCCGTGCCGGCCCGGACCGCGCCCTCGATGTCGGTGTCCAGCCGGTCCCCCACCACCAGCGGCCGCTTCGCGCCGACCCGCTCGACCGACTCCGCGTGCAGCGGCGGCTCCGGCTTGCCCGCGACCATCGGCTCCTGCCCGGTCGCGGTCACCAGCAACTGCACCAGCGACCCGTTGCCTGGCTGCGGACCGCGGGGCGAGGGCAGCGTCGCGTCCGCATTGGAGGCAACGAACCACGCGCCGGCCCTGATGGCGGTAGCGGCCTCGGCCAGCAGCTCGTAGGTGAGGTCCGGCGCGTATCCCTGCACGACGGCCACCGGCCGTTCGGCCGCCGTGGTCACCGGCCGCAGGCCGCGCGCCCTGACCGCCAGCCGCAGGCCCATGCCCCCCGACACGAGCACCCGTGACCCGGCCGGAAACCGGTCCGCGATCAGGTGCGCGGCGGCCTGGGCCGACGTGACGATGTCGGTGGCCGTCGCCGCGATGCCCATCGCGGACAACTGAGCGGCGATCGCATGCGGAGTCCGAGATGCGTTATTCGTCACGAAAGCCAGGCGCATACCCTGCTTAACCGCTTCGGCCAGGGCGTCCGCCGATCCGGGAATGGGCGTACCGCCGAGATAGACGACGCCGTCCAGGTCGAGCAGCGCGGCGTCATAGTGCTCGCTGAGCTTCTCCGGACAGCCGCGCGGCCCGGGCAGCCAGTCGCCGGCGCCCCCCTCGTTCCCTCTCAATCTGCGCTTCCCCCGTCCAGCACGTCGCGAGCTCGGAGCGTGGCGCGGACGTTGCGGAGAGCGTCGGTGTAGTGCCGCAGGTTCGGCCGCATCGCCGCCGCCAGGGCCAGATGCTCGGCCGCCGCGCCATGGTCACCCGTGCGGGCCAGCGCCAGGCCAAGACCGAATTGGGCGTAATCGTCGCTGGGGCTCGCGTCCACGATCCGGCGGAAGTTCCCGGCCGCCGCGACGTACTGGCCCGCGTC
>JASIBJ010000751.1 GCA_030045215.1 Streptosporangiaceae bacterium
GCCGCGGCACCGCGCGAGGCTGGTGCGCGCGATGGCTCGGCACCCGCCTCACTTTAGCCATGCTCTGCTCCGCGTGGGGGTGAATGCCGCCTGCACCAAGAGGGCGGCCTCGCCGCCATTGTCACCGGCGCGCGAAGCAGGCACGATGTGCGAGTAATGGGCGTGTGTCTGCTTACGCGGAGGATGAGTGTGCCAGCCGGCCGGGTTGCCGCCAGCCGCGGCGGGCGAAGGTGCATGGGCGGATGACGCGACGGCGATATTCCGGGTGGCCGACCCAGACCACGATCTCGCGGGGGTCCGGCTGCAGCACGACATGCGCATCGCGGACGGACCGCTGGACTTCGCCCGGGATGGCAACGGCTGGCGGCTAGCCCTGGACCGGCTGCCGCTGCTGCGGCTTGAGTACCTGCTCGAGCTGCGCTACCCGGATGGCGGTGCCAAGGTCGTGACCGACCCGGCGAACCCGCGCCTGGTCGCGGGGGCGTTCGGGCCAAAGAGCGTGCTTGAGTTTCCTGGTTACGCGGCGCCCGGCTGGCTGACCGCGCCGTCGGACCCTGGCACGGAGAATGCCTTCGAGGTTCCAGGGCCTGACGATCCGATCACGGTGCGGACCTGGTCGCCGGCGGGCGCGCGACCGGACGAGCCACTGCCGATCCTGGTAGCGCACGACGGCCCGGAGTACGACACGCTGGCCAGCCTGACCGGCTACCTGAGCGCGGGCACTGCCGGCGGCTGGCTTCCGCGGCTGCGGGCCGCGCTGCTCAGCCCAGGGCGGCGCAGTGACTGGTATGCGGCCGACCCGCGCTACGCCAGAACCCTGTGCCGGTCGGTGCTGCCCGCGCTCGCCGCCCGGCATGCCACCAGCGCCCGCATCGGGCTGGGAGCGAGTCTTGGCGCGCTGGCGATGCTCCATGCCCACTGCCGGTATCCGGGCTCGTTCGACGCGTTGTTCCTGCAGTCAGGCAGCTTCTTCACCCCCGACACCGATCACCGGGACCGGCCCTTCCCGCACTTCCGGCGGATCGTCAGTTTCGTCGGCCGGGTACTCGACGGCAGCCTGGCCGGCCGGCCGGTGCCGGCGGGCCTGACCTGCGGCGCGATCGAATGGAATGACGCCAACAACCGCGTCATGGCAGCGGCCCTGGCCGGGCGGGGCTACCCGGCCGTCTTGCACGAGGTTGCGGACACGCACAACTACACCGCGTGGCGGGACGCGTTCGATCCGCACCTGACCCGGCTGATCGCGCAGGTTGCAGGATGAACCGGGCGTCGGCCGAGCTCTGGTCGGCCGCGATCGGCGCCGCCGGGAGCGTGATCAGGTACGGGCACTTCGGCCGCCCGGTCCTGGTGTTCCCGTCCGAGCAAGGCCGGGCCGGCGACTTCGAGGCCAACGGGATGCTGGCGGCGATCGGTGAGCTCCTCGACGCCGGGCGGGTGAAGATCTACTGCGTCGACAGCTACGACGCGCAGTCCTGGTCCAACCGGGAGATCCCGCTGGAAGAGCGGGCCCGCAGGCACGAGGCCTACGAATCCTGGATCCACGGCAGCGTCCTGCCGTGGATCTACGCCGACTGCGGGGGAGTTGCCGAGGTGGCAACGGTTGGCTGCAGCCTCGGCGCCTTCCACGCCGCCAACTTCGCGCTCAAGGACGCGGAGACCTTCCCGCTTGCGCTGTGCTTCTCCGGCAACTACGACCCGGCCTCGTGGCACGGGTGGGGGGAGCGTGGCATGGCCGCGTACTTCAACAACCCGCTCGACTACGTCGCCCACCTGCACGGCGAGCACCTGGACTGGCTGCGCAGCCGGGTGAGCCTGCTGCTGGTCTGCGGCCAGGGCCAGTGGGAGGACACGACCGGCTCGCTGCCCAGCACGCGGCAGTTCGCCACCTTGCTCACGGAGAAGGGCATCCGGCACGAGCTTGACCTCTGGGGGAACGACGTCCCGCACGACTGGCCATCGTGGCGCGCCCAGCTCGCCCACCACCTGCCGAGATTCTGCTGACCGGGTAGCTGACCGGAGGGAGCCATCCGATGACATCACCACGGCACCTGATCGGGCTGCTGCTCGGCACCGAGGAGGACTGGCCGACCGCGTTCGACGAGATCCTGCGCAGGCTCGGCCCGGTGCCCGGGCCGGACGGGGCCCGGCACGAGATCAGCTGCGAGCGGATCACGATCGAGCCATTCGGGCTCCGCGACCGGCCGCGCTACGACCTGGTCATCGACCGGCTCGCGTACTGGTACTACCACCCGCGGGAGTGGCTGAAGAAGGTTGCGCTGATGGACGGCGTGTACCTGCTGAACAGCCCGTTCACCTTCCAGTCGATGGAAAAGCACGCAGCGTACTGCGCGATGATGCGCCTTGGCCTCAAGGTGCCGGACACCGTGCTCGTCCCGTACAAGAACCCGGTGGACAACGCCCGCTACGCCTACACGGCCGCGCGCTACAACAAGCCGTTCGATCTTGACGCGATCGCCAGCCAGATCGGCTATCCGCTGTTCATGAAGCCGTATGACGGCGGGGCCTGGCGCGGCGTGTCCAGAATCGCCAGCCCGGCCGAATTGCACACCGCGTACGACCAGAGCGGCGAGATGCTCAT
>JASIBJ010000752.1 GCA_030045215.1 Streptosporangiaceae bacterium
TCGGACCGTACGTGACCGACGGCGAGACCAACGCCTCGCTGCGCAAGGGCGACACGATCGAATCGATCACTCCCCAGCGCGCGATTGAGCTGCTGGCCGAGCGCCGCGCCGCCGCTCCGGCCAAGAAACGCCGCACCAGCAGCCCGAAGACCGGGGCGAAGTCGGCCACCAAGGCCAGGACGAGCAAGACCGCCAGGTCGGCAAAGTCGGCAAAGACCCCGTAATAGGACGGTGTTGGCCAGCTGGCGCGGGTCGCTCTGACTCCGCTCAGCGGCGCCTCCCGGTCAGGCGACTCGCTCGTCGGCGTCCCGCTGGAGTCCGTTGCCTGACCGTCTTCCCCGCAGGGAACGATGGCGCACTCTCGCGCGGTTGAGTGAAGTAGGTGTTCCTTGGGCGGCACCTAGTCCGCTCAGCCAGATTGAGGTCCGGGCGATTTGTGTGACTTGCCGGACAGGGCTTCGCGCTAGCGCAGGTCACCCATATCGGGGTGATAATCAAGGCAACACTCCCGCTTCGCGGATCACAGTCTCCGGGACCCGGCCCCGTTCCGCTGAGGATCCGCCTGATCACGGACGGCAGCTTCGCGCAGTGACCATGCGTTCGCGTGCTGGGCCTATACCCTGGCGCAGTGAGCTTTAGATCCCCTTTGGGTGCACGTGGGTTCGGCGTGCTGTCGATCACGTCGTTCCGGCGTTTGTGGGTCGCGCTCACGCTGGCCAGCCTCGGGGATTGGCTCAGTCTGCTGGCGCTCACCGCCCTGGCCGACAAGATCGGCGGCATGAAGAACGGCGCCTACGCGGTCAGTGGCGTGTGGCTGACGTCACTGCTGCCCTGGCTGCTGTTCGGGCCCCTGGCGGGCGCGGTAGCCGACAAGTTCGATCGCCGGATGAACATGATCATCGGCGACCTCATCAGGGCGGCCCTGTACATCACCATCCCCATCGACCTATCGGTGGGCTTTGTTAACAAGCTGACCTGGATATACGTGGTCCAGTTCCTGGCCTCGTGCGCGTCGCTGTTCTGGACGCCGGCCAAGGACGCGTCAATGCCGAACCTGGTCCCGAAAGACAAGCTAGAGCAGGCCAACCAGCTCAGCCTCGTTGCCACCTACGGCACCGCCCCGCTCGCCGGGCTGCTGTTCTGGCTGCTGGCCGTTCTCAGTGCGGCGCTAGGCCATATCTCGCCCTATTTCTCTACGAACCAGGTCAACCTATCGCTGTACTTCCGGACGGCCATGTACCTGGTATCCGCGCTGACCATCTACATGCTGAAGGAACTGCGCCGCCGCCGGACCGACAAGATCTCCTCACCGGCCGTACTGAAATCGATCTGGGAGGGCTGGCAGTTCGTGGGCCAGAGCCAGATGGTGCGCGGCATCGTCATCGGCATGACCGGCGCGTTCGCGGCGGGTGGTGCCGTCGTCGGCCTGGGACCGTCCTACATCGAGCGCGTCCTGAGGGGCGGCAACGCTGGGTGGGGTGCGGCGTTCGCCGCCATTTTCTTCGGCCTGGCCATCGGCATGTTCCTTGGCCTGCCTGCCATGCAGGGGTTCTCCCGGCGGCGGCTGTTCGGCGTGTCGATCATGTTTGCCGCCCTGCCGCTGGCGGCTACCGCGTTGATCCCGAACCTGATCGTGACGATCATCCTGGTGATCGTGATCGGCGCGTGCGCCGGCGTAGCGTACGTGACCGGGTACACCGTGATCGGCCTGGAAGTGGACGACGCCACGAGAGGCCGCACGTTCGCGTTCCTGCAGTCGGGGATCAGGGTGATCCTTTTTGCCGTGATCGCTATCGCGCCCGTGCTTGCAGGCGCGTTCAACGCCCTGATCAGCTCGAGCGGGGCGGCTAATTTCCGGTTCGCCGGCTTCTACTATGGCAACGTCGGCTACAACCTGGTCCTGCTGCTGGCCGCGGCTTTCGCGCTGCTGCTTGGCCGGGTTGCCTACCGGCAGATGGATGACCGCAAGGGGGTGCCATTGCGCGCCGACCTAACTCGTGTTTTCCGGGCCAAGCGGCAGCAGGCCGTGCCGAACGGCACTGCCGAGGTGCACCAGCCGCGCCGTCGGCCAGGCCTGTTCCTCGCCCTCGAAGGGGGGGAAGGAGCTGGCAAGTCGACGCAGGCCAGGCTGCTGGCGATCTGGCTGCGTGATCAGGGCTACGACGTCGTGGCCACGCACGAGCCGGGCGCTACGAAGATCGGCATGCGCCTGCGTGCCCTGCTGCTCGATACCGCGCATGCTGGACTGGATCCCAGGGCCGAGGCGCTCATGTACGCGGCCGACCGGGCCGAGCACGTGCACGCCCTGATCATGCCGGCCCTGGAACGTGGTGCCGTCGTCGTCACCGACCGGTACGTCGATTCCTCGCTCGCCTACCAGGGCGCCGGGCGGCTGTTGCCGGTGTCGGAGGTCGCCGAGATCAACAAGTGGGCGACCGGCGGCCTGCTTCCTGACCTGACGGTGGTGCTTGACTTGCCGCCGGCCGCCGGGCTTGGGCGTAGGCGCAGCTCGGCCGACCGGCTTGAGGCCGAGCCGCCCGACTTCCACCAGCGGGTAAGGGCGGGCTTCCTCACCCTTGCGGAAGCCGATCCGGCCAGGTACCTGGTGCTCGATGCCACCCGGCCCGAACTCGACATCAGCCGTGAGATTCAGGTGCGGGTTCGCGGGCTGCTCCCCGATCCGGTGCCGATGACGGCGGAGGAGAACACCGGCAGCTTCCCGGCGGTGCGCGAGTGACCGCAGGCGCGGTGTTCGGCGAGCTGACCGGACAGGAGGTCGTCGTCGATCAGCTGCAGCGCGCGGTTGCTTCCGCCCATGCAGGGTCCGGCGCCATGCACGCGTGGCTGTTTACCGGACCGCCGGGTTCTGGCCGGTCGGTGGCCGCGCGGGCTTTCGCCGCCGCGCTGTTGTGCGACTCCCAGGGCTGCAGCGCGTGCCCGTCCTGTCATCAGGTAGCCGCAGGCACGCATGCCGATGTGCTGCTGGTTCGGCCGGACGGGCTGTCGTACGGCGTGAAACAGACCAGGGACCTGGTGCTCAAGGCCGCGACCGCGCCGGTGCTCGGCCGGTGGCGCATCGTGTTGTTCGAAGACGCCGACCGGGCAACCGAGCAGGCCGCAAACGCGCTGCTCAAGGCCATTGAGGAACCCGCGCCGCGGACGATCTGGCTGCTCTGCGCACCGTACGCGGACGACCTGCCGACGACGATCAGGTCCCGGTGCCGGCTGGTTACGCTGCGGACGCCGAGCACCGCTGCGGTCGCCGCGATGCTGGAGCGCGAGGGCGTACCGCCCGAGATGGCGTTGACGGCGGCCCGGGCGGCCCAGGGCCATATCGGGCGGGCCCGCCGGCTGGCTAACGATCCGGCCGCGGCCGGACGCCGCGGAGACGTGCTGCGGGTCCCGACCGAGGTCGGCAACATGGGCCAGGCATTCAGGGCGGCGGCCGCCCTCGTCCGCGCGGCCGAGTCGGAGGCCACCGCGGTGACCGAGGAACTCGACACCCCAGAGCGGGAGGCGCTGCGGCGCGCATTCGGCGAGGGCTCGTCCGGCAAGGGCGTGGCCAGCGCGATCCGCGGCGGCGCCGGGGCGATGAGCGACCTCGAGGCCCGGCAGAAATCCCGCGCGACCAGAGTCAAGCGCGACTCGCTTGACCGGGCGCTGCTGGACCTGGCCGGTTATTACCGGGACGTGCTGGCGCTGCAGGTCGGCGCCGAGGTGGAACTGGCCAATGCCGGCCGCGCCGGCGAGCTCAGGGCGATGGCGGCAGCGTCTGATCCGGGCGGGACCGTGCGGCGGATCGAGGCCATCATGAAGTGCCGGGAGCGGCTGGAACTGAACGTCGCCCCGCTGCTGGCAGTCGAGGAACTGACGCTGTCGCTGATGCCGCCGCCCGAGGGCTAGCTACTGCGCAGCGGGCCGGGTTGGGGACCGGGCAACCTTTCGCCCTACGAGCGTGCATACAGATGTGAGCCATACAGGAGCCATGCCGGACCTTGCCGGCCCATCAGGCCGGGGTGCCGCTTGACGCCGCAGCGCTAGCGGTGCTGGTCAGCCGGCACCACGGCGACCTGGTCAGGCTCGCGACAGTGATGCTGAGGAACCGCGAGAGCGCTGAGGATGCGGTCCAGGACGTCTTCGCCAGCGTCCAGGCACGGTCGGACGCGCTCGTGCAGCCCGACGAGGCGTTGCCGTACCTGCGGGCCGCTGTGCTCAACCGGTGCCCGTCGGTGCTTTAGGCGGCAGGCATTGGCGCACCGGGTCGGCGCGCTGCGCGACGTGGACTTCGGCCTGGGTCAGCTCTCCGCGGAAGCTGACGTGATCCGCGCCGAGGAGCGACGGCAGGTGCTGGCCGCGCTGGCTGCGCTGCCCCGTGTGGTTTACGGCAAGGCGGGCCACCTGGTCGCGCTCGTCAGCGGTTATGGGAGCTGGTAGCCCGCCGGAGGGTGCCGCTTTCCGTTATCGCACCGTAATGTGGTCGCGTGGGCATGATGATGGCGGTGAGCTTCCAGCGGAACGGGCGACTGTATTACCTGGATCCCGGTCCGTATCAGCCGACAGTGGGAATGAAGGTCCTCGTTCCCACGGACGCCGGACCCGAGGTTGCCGAGTGCATCTGGGCTCCGCAGTGGGTCGACGACGAGATCACCGGGCTTCCCGTCTGTGCCGGCCTGGCCACCGATCAGGACCTGAGCCGGGACGAGGCGAACCGGTCACGGCGCGCCGAAGCGAGAATCGCCTCGCGGCGACTAGCCAGGGAGCACGACCTGCCGATGAAGATCATCGGTGTTGACTACGTGGATCAGACGAACGTCTTCACCGTCTACTTCAGCGCCCCCCACCGGGTCGACTTTCGCGGCCTGGTGAAGGATCTGGCCGGGCGACTGCGCGCCCGGGTGGAACTGCGCCAGATCGGGCCGCGCGATGAGGCCCGGCTGCAGGGCGGAATCGGGCCGTGTGGCCGCGACCTGTGCTGCGCCACGTTCCTTAAGGATTTCGAGCCCGTTTCGGTGCGCATGGCCAAGGACCAGGAACTGCCGGTGAACCCGCTGCGGATTGCCGGGGCGTGCGGGCGGCTGATGTGCTGCCTGAAGTACGAACACCCGCTTTACCAGGACTTTCGCGCCACGGCGCCGCGCAAGGGCGAGGCTGTCGACACGCCCGACGGGCCCGGCACTGTCATCGGCCATAGCGTCCCCGCCGACCAGGTCGTGGTCAGGCTGAACGAGGACGGACGGCGCACCACGTGCGCGAAGGCCAGCGTGTGCGGGTCCCGGAAGGCCTTCGAGGCCATGCACCGTGGGGCGCGGGGACGCCCGGCGGACCGGTAGACTCCTGTGGCCGCCGCGGTTCGCCGCGAGCGCGCCGCCTTAGCTCAGTCGGCAGAGCGATTCACTCGTAATGAATAGGTCGTCGGTTCGATTCCGACAGGCGGCTCCAGCTCACAGGCCCTGTCCGGCCATTCAGTCCAGTC
>JASIBJ010000753.1 GCA_030045215.1 Streptosporangiaceae bacterium
GCTTATCTGCGGGTGCTGAACGCCGGCTTCGGTGTGGTCACGGGGGTACTGACGAAGATCCTCGGCACGCAGGTGCTCAGGGACGTGCAGACGTTCGTGTCCGCGCTCGACACGATGTTCGGCGGCTTCCGGGAACGGGCCGACTACACCTACCAGTTGCTGCGAGCTCCCGGTACCGAGTTTCTGGTCGTCGCCGAACCCGAGCCCGACGCCCTGCGCGAGGCGTCATATTTTGTGGAGCGCCTGGCCGAAGAGCGGATGCCGCTGGCGGGGCTTGTCCTCAACCGGGTCCAGCGACCGCCGGCCGCGCATCTGTCGGCGGCACGAAGCCTGGCCGCAGCCGAGACACTCGAAGCCCTGCCCGGAGGGAACTCCCACCCCCTGGCGATCGCCGCTCTGCGGCTGCACGCCGACCGGATGCAGGTAGCTGTCGCGCAGCGCCGAGTCGCTGAGCACTTCACTGCCGCGCACCCGCTGGTGCCGGTCACCGAGGTGCCCGCGCAGCCTGACGACATTCACGACCTCGACGGACTCCGCCGGATAGGCCTGGCGTTCGGGTCTGCCAATCCGTAACTAGCAGATTTCGAACGGTAAACTGACAATGGCTCAAAGTATCCGGATCGTAACTGACAGTTAATCCGGACGGCACCGCGCGACCGAGAACAAAAATCACGTTCGGTTGAGAGTCGCGTCGTGATTGCCGGGAATCGCCTGAGGTCAGCTGGCGACTAGCTCGTCACCGCTGCGCTCGTAGTGATTACGCGCGTTCTCCAGCAGCTCGCGCCAGGAGACGACATCCGGCCGGCGGCGCAGCAAGGCGCGGCGCTCCCGTTCCGTCATCCCGCCCCATACACCGAACTCGATCCGGTTGTCCAGGGCATCGGCAAGGCACTCGGTCCTTACCGGGCAGCCTCGGCAGATCAGCTTGGCCCGGTTCTGCGCCGCGCCCTGGACGAAGAGTTCGTCCGGGTCAGTCCCCTTGCACGCGGCACGCGCAGTCCAGTCCGTGATCCACATCTGGCCCCAGCTCCTCTGATCCTCACGCCCGCGGGGATGATCACGCCCGGGTGGCGTTCAGTTGCGGTCCGGAGCCGTATCAGGGCGACCGACTCCGGCGAGTGTTGGTCGCGGAAGAGTAACTTACGGAAGTCCGGCGCGCAGCGCTAGACCCCAGCGGGTCCATTTCCTGAATAGCCCTGTTGAGCTATACAGACACAAGTGGCGAGCCGCTACACTGCGCGACGACGCCTGCGGCCACGGATAGGCTGCTAGTAATGAGGCCGCCCCGCGGCCATTGTCAGGACCTGAGTCCCAAGTCATAGGTTGGACTGTAGCCGCAGTTCATGTCGGCTGGCTGGTAACTGCCGAAGCAGCGTAGCCTGATCGCGTGCAGAATCCCTGGCACCGCGCCGGCGCACTCTACGGCACGGTGGGCCGGCTCACGGTGATGACCGTCGTGGCCGCGCTGCTTATGGCCGGCGTCACGCTGCCGTTCGTCGGTGTGCTCGGGATCGCCACCCGAGACGCGGCCAACACGTTCAACGACCTGCAGGTCGGCGAGCTTGGCCAGGTGCCCACGTACTCGACGCTGTACGACATCGAGGGACGGCCGATCGCAACGTTCTACCCCGGCGACATTTACCGGCAGCCGGTCACTTACAACCAGATCGCGCCGGTCATGCGCAACGCGATCGTCGCGATCGAGGACAACACGTTCTACCAGCAAGGCGCGCTTGACCCGCGCGGCACGCTGCGGGCCCTCTTCAGCGACTCCAGCGGCGGCGAACTCCAGGGCGCGTCGACACTTGCGCAGCAGTACGTCAAGAACGTCAAGGTGCTGCAGGCCGGTCACAACGCGGCCGCCGCCGCCGCGGCGGCCTACCCGAGCCTGCAGCGCAAGATCGTTCAGCTGCGGATCGCTGCCGACGTCGAGCACGAGATGACGCAGAATCAGCTGCTGGCTGCCTATCTCAACGTGGCCTACTTCAGCGAGGAGGCCTACGGCATCCAGGTTGCTGCCGAGCGCTACTTCAGCGTCCCGGCGTCGAAGCTCACCCTGCCGCAGGCCGCGCTGCTGGCCGGGATCGTTCAGTCGCCGACCGAGTACAACCCGCTGCTGCATCCCGACGCCGCGATCGGCAGGCGCAACGAGGTAATCAGCCGCATGGCCCAGCTCAACTACGTCAGCCAGGCCGAGGCGAGCGCCACCGAGAAGCTGCCGCTCCGTCTGAACATGTCGACCACGCCGCTGCAGACCGGGTGCGAGAGCTCGCAGGTGGCGACGGTGGAGAGCGCGTTTTTCTGCGACTACGTGCAGCACGTGCTGATGATCAACTACCCGTCCGTGTGGAGCGAGATCAACACGACCGGCGGCCTATCGATTTACACGACCCTGAACATGCGTGACCAGATCGCCGCCGACAACGCGGTGAACTACGTCGAGCCGCAGTACTCCGACGCGTACAACCCCGGCCACAACGCGGACACCGAGGTGCTCATCCAGCCAGGCACCGGCGCGGTCCGTGCCATCGCCATCAACCGCAGGTTCGGCACCGGTGCCGGCGAGGACGACATCGACTACGCAGTCAACTCCAACTACGGCGGCGGAGCCGGTGTTCAGACCGGCTCCTCATCCAAGATCTTCACGCTGATCACCGCGCTGAAGCAGGGTGTGCCGTTCGGGCATCCGATCAAGGTCGTCTCGCCCTCGGTCGTCGGCCCGTACTACAACTGCCAAGGGCAGCTCGCAGGCGGCGGCTATGACAACACCCCGCTCGGATACTTCTCGGTGGTGAACGCCGAGGGAGACACTCCCAGGGGCGGCGAAATCTACGAGCTCTACAGCGCCACCGTGGGCTCGATCAACGTGTACTTCGCGCACCTGGAACAGCAAGTCGGGCTGTGCAATGTCGTCAGGACCGCGGTCGACATGGGCATGACCCGCGCCGACGGCACTTCGCTGCTGAGCTATGACAAGGGTCTGGGCGCACAGGGCGGTAACCCGCAGTCGGCCGACAACATCCCGAGTTTTACCCTCGGGGCGGTCAACGTGTCGCCAATGAGCATGGCCGCGGCCTACGCGTCGGTGGCGGCGCGCGGCTGGTACTGCGCGCCCAAGGTGCTGTTGAAGATCGTCGATACCAACACCGGGTCCGACGTGCCGCTGCAGGCCGACTCGTGCCACCGGGACATGTCCCAGGCCGTGGCCGATGCCGCGAACTACATCCTGCAGGGCGTGCTGCAGACCGGAACCGCGGCTGGACGCGGCATCGGCCGGCCGGCGGCGGCCAAGACCGGCACCGCCAACGGCGGCTACTACGCAGCGTTCGCCGGCTTCACACCGACGCTCGCCGCGTATGTTTCGGTCTTCAACCCGGTCGACCCGACGACCGGCGGCGCCATGCTCGGCGCCAATTCCTGCTACCGCGACGTGGGTGATGACTACCCGTCCTGCCCTGGCCAGATGTACGGCGACAATGCGCCCGGTGCGACCTGGGAGGAGACTTTCCTGCACGCACCGCTCGGCCCGCCGCTGGGTTTCGTGCCGGTGCCGCCTGACTCGATCTTCTGGTCGGAGGGCAACGGGGCCGAGGAAAAGCCCGTAAGCAGCCCGCCGAGGCATGGCGGACCCGGGCACCAGCCTGGTCCGGTGCCGGTTCCGCCGCCACCACCTGCCCGCCACCATTAGCGCGGGATGGCGCAGCCGAAAGCAGCCGTCTGGCACCGCGAGTACGCCCCGGCGAGGGCCCGGTTGGATGTCAGCCCGCGAGCTGGCTGCGGACTACGGCCGCCACCCTGCTGCCCTCAGCCCGACCGGCGACCTTGGGCGTGACCGCCTTCATGACTTGGCCAATGCCGGATGGATCAGAAGCGCCAGTCTCCGCGATCGCCGCCGCGACCAGCGCGGCTAGCTCGTCGTCGCTGAGCTGCGCAGGCAGGTAGGCCGTGAGAACCTCCTCTTCAGCCCGTTCTGACGCTGCCTGGCCGGTACGGCCCGCGCCATCGAAGGCTGCGGCGGCTTCCCGGCGGCGCTTAGCCTCGCGAGTAAGAATCTTCAGCACCTCGTCGTCGCTCAGCTCACGCGCCGAGTCGCCGGACACCTCCTCGTTACTCACAGAAGTCAGAGCCATCCGGAGGGTGCGCGTCCTGGTCTCGTCCCGCGCTTTCATCGCTGCGGTGAGATCGGCGCGCAGCTGCTCCTTGAGTGTGGGCATGGGGCTAATCCTGCCGCTACGGCCGCCGATCCGCAGCGCCCGCCCCCTGGTGCGCTGGCCTGCGGCTCGGTCCAGACGCCGCGCCCCGCGGGCCGCCGACCGCGCCGGGCGTGGTCACTCTGCGCGGCATGGCACGATGTGAGGATGCGTATCAGCGGCCTGGCGAAGGCAACCATGATCGTCGGCGTGGCTAGCTTCGGCTACGCCTCCGTT
Organism: Streptosporangiaceae bacterium; assembly: GCA_030045215.1. The sequence goes on from JASIBJ010000753.1 coordinate 4,428, forward strand.
GTCGAACGGAACTGGTTTGCCCTTCGCCGGCACGTCGTGCCGGTGCTTCCCGAAGGCGTCGCTCCCCTGCGCATCCTGCACATTTCGGACGCGCACCTCACTCCCGGACGGCACCGCCTGATGTCCTGGATCAGGTCGCTGGATGCACTGGAGCCTGACCTGGTCGTCAACACGGGAGATTCGATCGCGGACCGTGAGGCGGTGGGGCCGTTCCTCGATGCGCTCGGGCCGCTGCTTGACCGGCCAGGCATCTTCGTCTACGGCTCCAACGACCTGTACTCTCCGGTGCTGAAGAACCCGACGCGCTACCTGTGGCGGACCAGCGCGAACGAGCATTCCAGGCACGTCCCTGACCTGCCCTGGCCCGAGCTGGGCGCCGGCATGGAGTCCGCGGGCTGGCTGAACGCCAACAACCGGCGTGCCCGGATCAAAGCGGGCGAGCACGACATCGAGGTCGCCGGCGTGCACGACTCGCACATCAAGCGCGACCGGTATGACCTCGTCGCGGGTCCCGCCGATTCCACCGCCGATCTCCGGCTCGGGGTTATGCACTCGCCTGAACCGTCGGTTATGGACCGATTCGCGGCCGACGGCTTCAACCTGCTGCTCGCCGGCCACACCCATGGAGGCCAGGTCTGCCTGCCGGTCAACCGGGCTCTCGTCACCAACTGCGGCATCGACCGGGCCCGCTGCAGCGGGCTGCACCGCCACCCGGCGGCCGGTCCCGATGAAAGGCCCTGGCTCCATGTCTCGGCCGGCCTCGGCACATCGCCCTACGCGCCGATGCGGTTCTGCTGCCGGCCGGAGGCGACGCTTCTGACGCTGGTACCGGGGATCAGCTAGACTTCTCGGGCGGTCATCGGGGTGTAGCGCAGCTTGGTAGCGCGCTTCGTTCGGGACGAAGAGGTCGTGGGTTCAAATCCCGCCACCCCGACTCGAAGTTTTACCAGTTCAGCGGCGGTTCCGACCATCAGGTCGGGGCCGCCGTTGCGGTCCTCTGGCGCTCTGGGTAGCCAAACGGGTAGCCAGTCCCTCACGCTGATTTTGCCTGCCTATCGGACCCTTCGGCCTGCTCCAGCTGGGCAGCACCCTGCTCAGGCTGGCCGAAGACCGTATTCATCGTCTGGGCGCCCCTGGTGATCACCGGCTTGAGCTGGTGCCGGTAGACCTCCTCCGTGACTGCGATGCTGGCGTGGCCGACGAGATCGGCGATGGTCTCGATCGGCACGCCCTGGTCGCTCATGATGGACACGAACGAGTGGCGCAGCTCGCGCGGCGTCCAGTTCCCGCCGATCCTCGTTCCAGGCCAGCATCCTCCGTGGAACGCGAGGCCACAGCCACGCTAACGGATGACGTCCCTAGTCGTCCTTCTCCTGAGGTACAGAAGTTCGGCCTGCTCAGCGAGGCTCGCGCTGCCAAGGGAGCCCTGGACGTCGCGAGGAGCAGCACGATGCCGCCAGCCTGCTGATGCTGCACGAGCGCCGTATCAGCCCGCGCGTCATCACAGAGTTGTGCTTAATCCGCGAGATCATCACGCCGCTTCCGGGCAGGCCGGAGCGGGTGGGCGGTGAGCGGCGCGGAATCTGGCGGCCCGCTCGGCGATCTGCGGGACGGCGATCCCGGCGGCCACGCACAGCGGCGGGACGGCGCAGACCAGGAAGCGCACGTCGAACAAGATGACGTCGGGGGCGGCCAGCAGCGCCATGCCGGTGAGCCAGGGCAGCAGGGCGGGGCCGCCGACGCGACGCCAGCTGATTATGAGCCCGGCGAGGCCGGTGATTACTATCAGGCCGAGCAGCGGCCCGGACACGACGACGTAGCGCTGGTAGGCCTGGATCCAGCCGGCGTAGGGCTGGACCTGGTGCAGGTCAGGCGGGGAACCGTCGTATTTGACGAACAGTCCGCGGTCATAGGACAGCGTCCAGATCGGACTCCCGGCTGGGAACATGTAGTCCAGCTGGCTCTGGGTGCCCGCCCACGCGATGGAGTACTCGCGCGGGTGGCCGGTGTGCATGACGAAGGTCTCGCCGAAGTTCTCGGCGACTGCGCGCAGGTAATCCAGTGGCTGGGCGCGGATGGCCCGGAGCGAGAAGTCCAGGCCGAGGGCGTTGGCCTGGTTGCCGAACTTGCCGCCGGGGACGTTATCGAGCAGGGAGCGGTGGCCCCACAGGTAATACGGCCCGTAGGCGACGCGGTCGCGTGCCGGCACAACCGGGCAGAGTAGCCGTTCGCTGGCAGGTGGGTGGATCGCAGCGCAGTTCGCGAACGTAGTGATCTCGGCATACAGGAACGGCCCGTCGCTATTGGTGATCTGGTAGCTGCCGTGTTCATGGTCGAACCAGATGGCATACGAGAGTGTCGGCAGGGCGAACGCCGCGCAGAGGATCGCCACGCTGGCTACCGTCCGCCAGCCGGCGAACCTGACGAGCAGGCAGACGACGAAGACAATCAGCAGCGGGGTGCCCTGGGTCCGCACGATCCCCGCCACGCCCAGCAGCAGGCCCGCCACGCCCCA
>JASIBJ010000754.1 GCA_030045215.1 Streptosporangiaceae bacterium
CCGGCGCAGCCAGCGCCTGATCGTGGGCCCGTGGACGCACGCCGACCGGAGTGGGGTCGCGGGCGAGCTGCACTTCGGGATCATGGCCTCGGAGCAGGCGATCCAGCTTGAGCAGCTGGAACTCGGCTTCCTGCGCAGCGCCGTCCGCCCGGACCGGCAAGAGCCGCCCGGCCCGCGGGTCAGGCTGTTCGTCATGGGCGACAACGTGTGGCGCGAAGAGGACGAATGGCCGCTCGCGCGCACGCAGTGGACGCGCTGGTACCTCCACAGCGACGCCTCGCTGTCACCGTCACCGCCGCCCGCCGTCGCGCCTCCCTCGCGCTACGCTCATGACCCGCGTGACCCGGTACCGACCGCCGGGGGCCCGACACTGCTCGCCGGCGAGGCCGGCGGCCTCGCGTGGCTGCCCGGCCCGCGGGACCAGCGCGGGGTCGAGTCCCGTCCCGACGTGCTCTCGTTCACCAGCCAGCCGCTGCCCGCCGACCTCGAGGCAACCGGTCCGGTGACCGTGACGTTGCACGCCACCACGTCCGCGGCCGATACCGACTTCACGGCCAGGCTAATCGACGTGTGGCCGGATGGGCGCGCGCTCGGCGTGGCCGACGGGATCGTGCGCGCGCGTTACCGCCACGGCAGCGAGCGGGCGGTTCCGGTCACCCCCGGGGAGGTCACCGAGTACGTGATCGACCTCATCGCGACGAGCCAGGTCTTCACGGCAGGCCACCGCATCCGGGTCGACATCGCCAGCTCCAACTTCCCGTGCTTCGATCGCAACCCGGGAAACGGAGCGCGTGCCGCAACCGCGACCGAGGACGACTTCGTCGTGGCTGAGCAGGCGATCTGGCATGACAGTGAGCACCCCTCCTACATCACGCTCCCGGTGATCAGGTGAGGAACCTGCCCGGCCGCGTTGCCGTCGTCACCGGCGCGGCCAGCGGCATCGGGCGGGCCCTGGCCGGGCGTTTCGCGGCCGAGGGGATGCACTGCGTCCTTGCCGACATCGAGGCGGACGCGCTGGACCGGGCGGTCGGCGAGTTGCGGCAATCGGGTGCGAGCGTGACCGGCGTGCGCACCGACGTCGCCAGCTCTGCCGACGTTAAGGCACTGGCGGACCGTGCGCTAGAGGAGTTCGGCCGGGTGCACGTGCTGTGTAACAACGCCGGAGTCGGGGCCGGCACGGACTTCGCGAACACGGCGCTCGAGGTCTGGGACTGGGTCCTCGGTGTCGACCTGTGGGGCGTGATCCATGGCTGCCGGACCTTCCTGCCCATACTGCTGGAGCAAGACGAGGCGCACATCGTCAATACCTCCTCGATGGCGGCACTCAACGGTCATCCGCTGGGACTTGCCCCCTACACCACGGCGAAGTCGGCCGTCCTTGGCCTGAGCCAGAACCTGCACTTCGAGCTCGCGGCGACGACGCGCGGCCGCGTGGGGGTCTCGGTGCTGATTCCAGGGCTGACCAGGACCCGGATCTTCGAGAGCCAGCGAAACCGGCCGCCCGCGATCGCCGCGCCAGCGCCCAGCAGCTTCCGGCTGGCGTCGAGGGCTGCACTCGACGTGGCCTGGCCCGACGCGCTCGATCCCGGCGTTGTCGCGGAGGCCGTGGTCGACGCGATTCGCGAGCAGCGTTTCTACATCCTGACCCACCCGGACGAGGCGTTCGACATGGTCGAGCAGCAGCTTCGCTGGATGAAGGCGAACGTTCCGCTGCTGCCCGGGCCTGGTGTCGCGCGCACGGCCGACCCTGGGGCATGACCGCAGCATCGGGCATACTCGGCCTGCCGCGGGGCGGCATCCAGGGTTCCCCGGCGCCCGGCTCTGTGCGATCCTCCGCGCAGGAGGTAGCTCGTGAGCCCGGAGCTCGGCACAATGCCGGCTGGCCGTCAGGCCTGGCGGCGGACGATGGAAGTCAGGGAGCGCTTCCTCGCGGCCGGGGACCCGGACCGGCTGCCGTCCGCGGCCTGCGGCGTGCGCCGCGAGATCGTGCTGTCGTGGCGCCGCTGCATGCTCAGCGGCGTTGACCCGGCCGCCACGGCCCTGCCGCGCGATGAGGGGACGGTGCTGCCCGAGCGGCTTGACCGGGCCGCCAGGCCGGTGATCGAGCGTCTCCAGGACCAGATTGCCGGAATGCCGGCCTGGTCGTTCCTGGCCGATCGCGAGTGCAGGCTCGTCCGGTACGTGGCCGGTGATCCGGCCCTGATCCCGCAGCTCGAGGCCAGGGGAGCGGTTCCCGGCGCGCGATTCGGCGAAGACATGGTCGGCACCAACGGCCTGGGCACCGCCGTCGAGGAGCGCCAGCCGTTCATCGTCGCGGGCAGCGAGCACTTCCGCGCCTACGAGAGCGAGGTCACCACCGCGGGCGCGCCGGTCCGCGACCCGGTGACCAGGCGGCTCGTCGGCCTGCTGAACGTCAACTGCCCGTATCAGCTGACCAACGGGCTGATGCTGCCGTTCATTACCGAGCTTGCCAGCTCCATCGAGGCCAGGCTTGCCGCCCAGAACCCGCCCGCCGACCGGGCGCTGGCGGATGAGTTCCTGCGGCTGTCGAGCCGCTGCCCTGACCCGATCGTCGCGGTCAGCGGGGAGGTCTTCATCGCCAACGCCGCGGCTCTCGCGCTGCTGGACGGCGCGGACCACGAAATGCTCTGGCAGTGGGCGCGCGAGGGCCCGGCCCGCGACGGCGAGCACACCGCCAGGCTCCGCCTGACATCGGACCGGGCGATCACCGCCCGACTGCGCCCGCTCACCGGGGCCGCCGGGCGGGGTGCCGTCATCACCTTCGCGCCTGCCACGGACCCGACGACCTCGCTCGGCGCAGTGCCGCAGGGATCGTGGCGGGAACGGCTACTCGCGCAGCTCGACCGGGCCCGCGCGGCTCGGCTGCCGGTGCTGCTCGCAGGTGAGCGCGGCACCGGCAAGACCATGCTCGGGCGAATGCTGCATGACCGAGCCGGGGTAACCGGGCGCCTGACCGTCCTGGATGCTGCGGACAGCGG
>JASIBJ010000755.1 GCA_030045215.1 Streptosporangiaceae bacterium
GTCACGGCCACGTAGAACAGCCGCTGCTCCTCCTCAAGCCCGGCCGGGGTCGACAGGGCCATGTCGCTTGGCACCGCTCCGTCGGCGAGCTGCGGGACGTGCACGACCGGCCACTCCAGCCCTTTGGCCGAGTGCATGGTCGAGATGACCAGGAAGTCATCGTCAAGACGCGGCCGCCCGGCCAGATCGGAGGCGGAGACGGGCGGGTCAAGCGCCAGCTCGACCAGGGCCTCGTGCAGAGAGGGGCTGGCCGCGGCGGCGTCGGCGAGCCGCTCCAGGTCGGCCATCCGGACGGCGGCGTCGGCGTACCTGGCCTGCAGCGGCTCGCGCAGCACGGCGAGAATCGCCGTGGCCAGCTCGGCCGTGCTCGGCAGCGCGGCAGCCCCTGCTAGCCCGCGCAGGGTCGCCACGAGCTGAGCCTGGCTCCGGGGTGGCAGCGCCTCCTGGACCTCCGGCCAGCGGTCGAGCTGGCCGGGCTCGCCGAGCCGGAGCGCGTCGATGACCCGGCCGGCAAGCACCGGACCGATGCCCTCGTGCAGCCGGATCACCCGGAACCAGGCCAGCTCGTCGGCCGGGTTGGCGACGATGCGCGCCGCCGCCAGGAAGTCCTTGATGTGCGCGGACTCGGTAAAGCGCAGCCCGCCGTACTTGACGTAGGGGATGCCGCGGGCCGTCAGCTCGATCTCCAGCAGGTCGCTGTGGTGCGCGGCCCTGATCAGCACCGCCTGCTGCTGGAATGCCACGCCCGCCTCGTACTCGGCCAGTACCCTGGCGCAGATCTCGCGTGCCTGCGTCGCCTCGTCGTGACAGCGGATCAGCAGCGGCCGCTGGCCGTCGCCGCGCTCGGCCGCCAGCGTGAGCTCGAGCCCGTGGCTTTGCGGCCGGATCTGGTTGGCCAGCAGCAGCACCGGCAGCCGCGACCGGTAGTTGCGGGACAGCCGGATTACCGCGAGGTTCGCGAACGCCGCCGCCAGTGCGCGCAGGTGCTCGGGGTCGGCGCCGCGGAACGCGTAGATGGCCTGGGCGTCATCGCCGACGCACGTCAGGCCGTCGCCGTCGGGCCGCAGCAGCCTGACGATGTCGGCCTGGACGGCGTTGACGTCCTGGTACTCATCCACGAGCACGGCGTCGAACAAGCCGCGCAGCGCCTCGCCGGCCGCGGGATCGGCCAGCGCCGCCCGCCAGAGCAGGAGCAGGTCGTCGAAGTCGACCAGCCCGTACCGCCGCTTGTACCCGACGTAGTCGGTGAACAGCCCGGCCAGCTGCTCGGTGAACGGCACGCACCACGGAAAACCCGCGGCCACGACCTCGGCTAGCTGGATCCCGGTGCTGACACACCGCGTGTAGATGTCGGCGCACGTCGCTGCCCGCGGCGCCCGACGGCCGGTGCCGGTCAGGTCATGGCTATCCCGCAGCGTGTCCATGACGTCGGACACGTCAGCGGTATCGATGACGCTGAACTCGGGCGGCAGCGAGAACGATTCGGCGTGCGCGCGGATGATCCGGTGGGCGACGGCGTGGAACGTGCCGCCGAAGATGCGCTCGGCCGCCTGACCGTCCGGTGGCTGCGCCCGCGCCAGCATGTCATCGGCGGCGCGCCGGGTGAAGGTGAGCAGGAGGATCCGGCTGGGCTGGATGCCCTGGTCCCGCAGCCAGGCCGCCCGCGCGACCAGCGTCCCGGTCTTCCCGGTGCCGGCGCCGGCCAGGATAAGCAGCGGTCCGCCCTCGTGCGTGGCCGCCGAGAGCTGATCAGGATTGAGCCCGTCAAGACAGTGCGTGCCAGTAACGGCCGCCGGTCCGCTCATGGTCATGGAATCTAGCCAGGCCCACCGACAACGACCCGGTGACACGGCGGTGTGTCGATGAGAAGCTGAGGCGATGAAAGCCGAATGGTCATGACTTCCTCCCCACGCGTCGCACTCATCACGGGAGCATCTGCCGGTCTCGGCCGCGCGTGCGCGGACCAGCTCGCGGGGGCGGGCTGGATCGTCGTCGGCGCAAGCCGCCGCGGCACCGGCTGGACCGGCTGGGCCGGCCTGATCATGGATGTGGACAGCGATGAGTCGGTCAGGGACGGGGTAGCGGGCGTGCTCAAGGAGCACGGCCGGATCGACGCGGTCGTGGCCGCGGCCGGCTGGGGCGTGGCCGGGGCGGCCGAGGACACGAGCATCACCGAGGCTAAGGCACAGTTCGAGACCAACTTCTGGGGCTGCGTCCGGGTCGTGCAGGCCGTGCTGCCGCACATGCGCGAACGCGGCGCCGGCCGGATCGTGCTGCTGAGCTCGATCGGTGGCGTGATCGGCATTCCGTTCCAGGCCTACTACAGCGCCACCAAGTTCGCGCTGGAGGGATTCGCCGAGTCCCTCGCGTATGAGGTCGCGCCGTTCGGGGTCGCGGTCACGCTGGTGCAGCCGGGCAACTTCGCCACCGACTTCACCGCGAGTCGCAAGACCGCTAGGGCAGCGACGCCGGATTCGGCTTATGCAGCCGCGATGGTGAAGGCGGTTGCGGCGATGGAGCGCGATGAGCGGAACGGGGCGCCGCCCGGCCAAGTCGCGTCCGCCGTGCAGCGTGTGCTGGACGCGCGCAAACCACCCCGGCGAGTCTCAGTCGGCAAGGCGAGCGAGCGGATCGGCATCATCGCCAAGCGGCTCCTTCCCTTCCGCGTCTTCGAGTCCGCGGCGAAGGGCAGCCTGGGCGTGGATTGAGCCCGTTCCCCTCGTGATCGCGCTTCCCAGGCATCGCGCTGAGCCGTCGTGCCGCGCTGACGCGCCGCTGCGGCTCGCTCGTTTCAGCCCAGTGCGTCGACTACCAGCCGAGTTCCCGCAGGCGCTCGTCGGAGAGGCCGAAGTAGTGACCGACCTCATGGATCACGGTCCGCCGCACCTGCTCGACCACCTGCTCCCGCGTGTTGCAGATGGCGCAGATGGCCTGCTGGTAGATGGTGATCTTGTCCGGCAGAACGCCCGCGTAGTTCGTGGTCCGGCTCGTGAGCGGTATGCCCTGGTAGAGGCCGAGTAGGCCGCGCGGTCCCGGCCCGTGTTCCACGACGACCGCGATGTTCTTCATCAGCTTGGCGAATTGCTCCGGCAGCCCGTCAAGCGCGGTGCCCACCATTTCCTCGAACTCTTCGGGGTCGACGCTGATCACCGACCCATTCTCCGCCAGCGCTGCCTAGGCTGGTGCGCGTGCCTGCTCCGATGACGGCTCACCCTGGCCGCGTGACCCCGCCGGCCCAGCCAACCGGGCCGACCCGCGCGACCCGCCCGACGCGGGCCGATCTGGCCGCCGCGACCGCGCTCACGTTGCCCGACGTGATCGGGCCGAACCTGCGCGTGCTGTTCTCGGGCATCAACCCCGGCCTGTACTCGGCCGCGACCGGCCACCACTTCGCCCGTCCTGGCAACCGGTTCTGGCCGGCCCTGCACCAGTCCGGGTTTACCAGCCGCCAGCTTCGGCCCGACGAGCAGGATCTGCTGCCCGCGCTTGGACTCGGCATCACCAACGTCGCCGCGCGCGCGACCGCCAGGGCCGAAGAACTCACCGCCAGCGAACTGCACGACGGCGGTCGCGTCCTGCTCGCGCTGGTCGAGCGGATCCGGCCGCGGTTCCTCGCCGTCCTCGGCGTGACCGCCTACCGGACAGCCTTCGGGCAGCGGCAGGCCGCTATCGGCCCGCAGCCCGAGCGGCTGAGCGACACGCGTCTATGGATCCTGCCGAATCCGAGCGGCCTTAACGCGCACTGGAGCGCCGGGGAACTGGCGGCGGCGTTCGCCGAGTTGCGCGAGGCCGCGGACGCATGACGCGATCGCCCAGCAGGCCCGCGCCGTGTAACAATGCCGCGTGGTCGACCTGTCTGACGTGGCATCGTTCTCCGTGGTCGCGGGGTTGCTGACGATCATTCCAGGGATTGACACGGCGCTCGTCGTGCGGACGACGGTGGCTCAGGGCCGCCGCCGCGGGTTCGCCGTGGCGGCCGGGATCTGTACCGGCTGCCTGATCTGGGGCGCGGCCGCGGCGGTCGGCGTTTCCGCGTTGCTGGTCGCCTCCCGCGTGGGCTACGACGTCGTTCGCGCCGCCGGAGCCGTCTACCTGACGTGGCTCGGCGCGACGATGCTCTGGCGCACGACGATGCTCAGGCGCACGCGCAGGCGCGGCGGCACCGCAGCTGACGACCCGCCGAGCAGCCAGGCGGCGTCGCCCCGCCCGACCGAGAGCGCTTTCCGTTCCTGGCTGCGCGGCACCACGACCAACCTGCTGAACCCCAAGATCGGCGCGTTTTACGTCGCGATACTGCCGCAGTTCATCCCCGCTCACGCTTCTCACCTGCTGACGGGCCTGATTCTGGCCACGGTCCATGACGCCGAGGGCATCATCTGGTTCACCGGGCTGATCAGCGCCGTCCACCTGGCCCGGCGGTTCCTCGACAGCAACCGGGCCCGCAGGGTCATGGACACGATCACCGGCACCGTCCTGATCGGCTTCGGGCTCAAGCTCGCACTCTCGAGCCGCTAAGCGGAACCGCCGCGGCTGCCGATGACCACCGTCGCGGCCCAGTCGTCGTCGCTGGCCACCGTCGCCCTGAGGCCGGCGGCGGTGACCGCGGCGGAGGTTAGCGAAGCCTGCCGCCCGCTGGTCTCGATCAGCAGGAAGCCCTCGGGTGACAGCCATTGCGCCGCCTGCTCGGCCACGCGGCGGTGCACCTCGACGCCATCACACCCGCCGTCGAGCGCCGCCCGCGGCTCGTGCAACCGCGCCTCCGCGGGCAGCAGCGGGATCTCCGCCGTCGGCACATACGGCGCGTTCGCGACGATGAGGTCGACCCGGGCGCGCAGGCCCGCTGGCAGCGGCTCATACAGGTCACCCGCGTAGACCCGCCCGGCGCCGCCGACGTTCCGGCGCGCGCACGCTGCCGCGGCCGGGTCGATGTCCACGGCGTGCAGTTCGGCGCCGCCGAG
>JASIBJ010000756.1 GCA_030045215.1 Streptosporangiaceae bacterium
AAGACCGACCCGGACGCCCGGCCGGCGCACGCGGGGATCAGCATCCTGCTCGCGGAGCACGGGCCCGGGTTCACCGTGGGCCGCGACCTGGGCAAGCTCGGCTACAAGGGCGTCGAGAGCTGCGAGCTGACCTTCGACGGCTACCAGGTCCCCGCCGCGGCGCTGCTCGGCGGCGTCGAAGGCCAGGGCTTCGCGCAGATGATGCGCGGCCTGGAGATCGGCCGGATCCAGGTCGCCAGCCGGGCGGTGGGTGTCGCGCAGGCCGCCCTGGACGACTCGCTGCGCTACGCGCAGCAGCGGGAGAGCTTCGGCCAGCCGATCTGGCAGCACCAGTCGGTCGGCAACTACCTCGCGGACATGGCCACCAAGCTGGAGGCGGCCCGCCAGCTCGTGCGCTACGCCGCGCGCCGGTACGACTCGGGTGAGCGCAGCGACATGGAGGCGGGGATGGCCAAGCTGTTCGCCTCGGAGACGGCGATGGAGATCGCGCTGAACGCGATCCGCATCCACGGCGGCTACGGCTACTCCACCGAGTTCGACGTCGAGCGGTACTTCAGGGACGCGCCGCTGATGATCGTGGGCGAGGGCACGAACGAGATCCAGCGGAACGTGATCGCCGCGCAGCTGGTCTCCCGCGGCGGCCTGGACTAACCGGCGGCCTGGACTAACCGGCGGCCTGGACTAACCGGCGGCCAGCCTCATGGTGCCGCTGCCCACGATCGCGGCCCTGCCGCCCACGACGACCTCGGTGAGCTCGCCGCCTTCCTTGCAGGCGGTGGCGGTCAGCTCGCTGGGACGGCCCATCAGCACCCCCTGGTCGATGTGGATCGTGTAGGTACCGTTGGGTTCTGGGGACCGGCGGGCCACGCTGGCGGCGAGCGCCGCGCTGGCCGAACCGGTGGCGGGGTCCTCGTCGACACCGAACGCGGGGGCGAAAAACCTGGCCTGCAGCCGCGCGCCGTCGCGCCACCCACCGGCAAAACAGTCACCGGCGAAACAGTACAGCTGCGATGACCACCCGCCGGTGACTCCGGCCGCCCACGCGGCCTTGTCCAGCACAATCCGGTCGACCAGCTCGGGTCTGTGCAGCCGGACGAAGCAGAACCTGAGCCCGATGCCGGCGTACCAGGTTTCGGCGATCGCGTCCGGCGGCAGCGCCAGGGCCCTGGCGATCGCTGCGGCGGGCGGAACCTCGTCGGTGGTCTCGAAGCGGGGCGACCGGAGGCGGAATCGGATGCCCGCGCCGTCGACCGTGACCGCAACGGGCCCGATTCCCTCCTCGAACACGAACTCGTGCCCGGCTGGCTCCGCCGCATGGGCGCTGGCCAGGACGGCCGCGGTGCCGATGGTGGGGTGACCGGCGAACGGCAGTTCCTCGCGGGGGGTGAAGATCCGAACCCGGTGCGTGCAGGCGGGATCGTCTGGCGGCAGCACGAACGTGGTCTCGGAGAAGTTAAACTCCCGCGCGAGCCGCTGCATGTCGGCGTCGGCGATCCCGGTCGCGTCAGGGAAGACGGCCAGCTGATTCCCGCCGAAGGCCTTATCGCTGAAAACGTCGGTCAGGGTGAAGTCAAGGCTCATGGCTCAGGCCACCACCACGTCCATCTCGACGCGGGCACCCAGGGGCAGGGCGGCGACGCCGATCGCGGTCCTAGCCGGATAGGGGTCGCTGAAGTGCTGGCGGTACGCCTCGTTCATCGCCGCGAAGTCGCCCATGTCCGTCAGGTAGACGCCCACGCGGATCACGTCGTCCAGATCCTTGCCCGCCGCCTCGAGGACCGCGGCAAGGTTGCGGAGAATCTGATGCGTCTGGCTGGCGATGTCGCCGTCGATTAGGTTGCCGGTTGCCCGGTCCTGGGCCACCTGCCCGCTGAGGAAAAGCAGCCCCCCGCCTTGCACGCCCGGCGAGAACGGCCCGACCGGCGGTGCCAGTGTGTCACTGCTGATGGCGGCTCGCGTCATGGTCAATGCGTCCTTCCAGTTCTGTCCGGTTCCATCGGTGCGGCCTTCAGTCAGCACGGTCCTGGAGGGCGGTGCCGATAACGGCCAGGGCCTTCTCCAGCCGATCGGGGGGTTCGCAGGCGACACCGAGCCGCACGATGCTCGCCGCGTCCCTGAACCACGGGCCCTCTGCGACGGCGATCCGGTCCTGCGCCAGGCGGGCGTAAAAGCGGTCGATCTCCTGCCGCCCAAAGATGGCTGGCTCGAGCCGAACGCAGCAGAACGCGCCCGCATCCGGGCGCAGCCAGCGCAGCACGCCCTCGTGCGCCCGTGCCCAGCCGTCGGCGATGTCCCTGGCTGTCGCCATGATCGCGCCGCGGGCCGCGAGTATCTGGTCCGCCTGCATGAGCACGCCGGCCGCCAGGAACTCGTCGAAGGATCCGCAGGAAACCGAGGAGTTGAACTTCGCGAGCCGCAGCTGGTCATACACCGCCGGGTCGGACACGGTCAGCCAGCCGATGCGCAGGCCGGGCACGCCGTAAGCCTTCGATAGCGAGGCGCAGGTGACCAGCCTGGGGTCGCGGCCGGCGAAGCTGGCTGCCGGGCCCTCGTCCCCGTAGCTGGCTTCCCTGAAGGTCTCGTCAATGAGCAGCACGGCCTGGGGACACGCGCGCGACATCGCGGCGAGCACCTGCTCGACTTCGCGCTCGGTCAGCGAGATTGCGGACGGGTTCTGGGGTGAGGCCAGCATGACCAGCCTCGTCCGGCGGTTGAGCTTGGCCCGGAACGCCCCCAGGTCGAGGCGGTAGCCGTCCTCGAATCGTGAGCGCACGGTCTCGACCCGCGCGCCGGTCCCTCGCAGCGCGTCGAGCACGGGCGGAAAGCACGGGACTCCGACGACGATCTCGCCGTCGCCGTAGACCAGCCCAATCAGGAATAGCGCGCCCGCGGCGCCGTGGGTGACCAGCACCTGACCGGCCGGGATTCCGTGCCGCGCGGCGACCAGCGAGCGCAGATCCTCCCCGCCGGCTGACGTGCCGTAGCCCAGGCCGACGCTGCCGAGGCCTGCGAGCGTTTCGGGATCCAGCACGTCAGCCACGGTCAGGTCCGGGCCGACGCTTTCGGCGAGGTTGTACAGGGGCTGCTCGTCGATCACGGCCGTGATCGGGCTGGCCGGGAACTCTCGCATCGGCGCGATCCTCCAGACGGACGGGTACCTGGCCATGTTCGCGTGCTGTGGGTGGCGATCCCAGAGCCAATCCGGCAGGATTGGATTGCAGATGAATCCAATTGAGCTGAGCGACCGTCTGGGCCGCTGGTCGTCGGGCCGGGGTCCGCTGCCCGCGCTGCTTGCGGCCCGGCTGCGGCGCCTTATCGACGAGGGCGAACTGCCGCCGGGCGAGCCGCTGCCACCGGACCGCGCGCTCGCCTCGGCCCTGGCGGTCGGGCGGACGACGGTTGTGGCCGCCTATGACCTGCTGCGCCTGGACGGAAGGCTTGTGCGCCGGCAGGGCAGCGGCACGCGGGTTGCCGGGGCCGAGCCGACCGGACCGAGGCCGACGACCAGCGCCCCGCTCTTCCTGCACCTGCTCGAGCCCAGCGACGACGTGATCCCGCTCGCCTGCGCTGCGCCGGATACGCCGCCGCCGGAGCTGGCCGAGGCCTTCGCCGGCATCCTGCCCGCGCTCGCCGCGACCACGGGCGACATCGGCTATTACCCGGCGGGCCACCCCGCGCTGCTCCGCGCAATCGCCGACCACTACGAGCGCCGGGGCGTCCGGACCCGGCCTGGGCAAATCCTGGTGACCAACGGTGGACAGCAAGCACTGTCGATGCTGGCCCGCGCCCTGCTCGCGGCCGGTGACCTGGTGGCCGTGGAGGGGCCCACCTATCCGGGTGCGCTGGAGGCGTTCAGGGAACAGGCGGCGATAACGCGCTGCCTGCCGGTCGGGCTTCCCGGCCTGGCCGCGGCCGCCCGCCGGCGCCCGATCGCGCTGGCCTATGTGATCTCAACGTTCCACAATCCAACCGGCGCCGTGCTCCCCGCCCTCGCCCGGCGGGAGTTGGCGGGGGCGGCGTCGGCCGCCGGCGTGCCGCTGATCGACGATGAGGTGATGAGCGACCTGGCGTTCCCCGGCGTGGCGGTGCCGCCGCCCATCGCGGCCTACGCAGACGGCGTGATCTCCGTCGGCTCACTGAGCAAGAGCGTCTGGGGCGGATGGCGGATCGGCTGGGTGCGGGGTCCTGAGCCGTTGATCGCCCGGCTTGCCCGGCTTCTGGCGGTGCACGATCTCGGCGGCAATGTCATAGCCCAGATGGCTGCGGCCGACCTGCTCCCCCGGCTCGGCGTGATCGTCTGCCGACAGGCTGCTACCCGGCAAGCGCAACACGACCACCTGCGCCGCGACCTGGCTCGCTATCTCCCTGGCTGGGAGGTTCCGCCAGTAACCGGCGGGCAGACCCTCTGGGTGCGGCTCCCGCACGGTGACGGAACTTCGTTCGCGCAGGCGGCACTGCGCCACGGCGTCGCCGTGCTGCCGGGAAGCGGGCTTGATGCCTCCGGGGCGAGCCAGGCCTGCCTGCGGCTGCACTTCCTTTCCCGGCCAGAGGTCCTGACCGAAGCCGTCCGGCGGCTCGCCGACGCCTGGCTCTCCTACCGGCCGCCGGCGGTTCCGGCGACCCAACCGCCGGCGATGTCGGTGTGAGCCGAGCCGCGAGACCGGGGCTCGCCGCCTCACAGCTGACCGAGTACCCCTGCCAGCGGACGGGGCACCCGGCTGAGGTCGAGCGCGTTGACCAGCAAGCGCGCGTACTGACTCTTGCGGCCAGACCGAGTGCCCATGAAGCGGCGGAGCTGGCGCACCGGCTCCCGGCCCTGCTGCGCCGGCTGCATCTGGAAAGTGCGCAGTGATCCCAGATCGCCGGCGGCCTCGACTACTTGCTCGACCGACGCGACACCGAGCGCCCGGATGAGCTCATCCTCAAGGTCGACGTGGCAGGCATAGAAGCCGAGTGCCTCGATCGCGGGGCCGGACAGGCCTGAGCCGAACCCGCCGCGCTCAAGGGCACGCCGGAAGTGGCGTTCCTCGGCCGCGTCATACAGGCCGACGAGCCGCACTCCCAGCCCGTGCGGTCCGAGCCTGTCCACGAACCTGGCCGCGTTCGTCGCGCCCCCCATCGCGAGGATCGAGATGCCCTCGTCGCTTAGTGCCCGCCCGGTGCGGTCAGCCAGCGTCTCAAGCGCGGTCTGATCACTCATCCCCTCGACCAGAACGACCGTTCGTGCCTTCACGGCGGCGGGCAGGTGCGGGCTCTGCGGCGCCGTCAGTACCATCGACGACTACCTTTCCGACGTCGTTCGGATAGCGGCAAGTATCCCAGGACACACCGCTGAGGCGGTAAGGGCTTTCACCCCTCTCTAAGCGACGCAAGGGGGCCTTGCCGTTACGCTCTGCTGACGGCGTCGCAGTCAGCGGACGGTGATCCGCGTGCCGCTCTGGCCCCGGAGTGCTAGCTCGATGTGCTCCGGGTCGGTGATCAGCGCCTCGCCGCCGCCATGCTCCAGGTATTCGATGACTGCCTGTATCTTCGGCGCCATGCTGCCCTTGGCGAAATGACCGCCTTCTGAGAGGTAACGCCGCGCCTGCGCCAGGCTGAGCTTGTCCACCCATTGCTGGGCGGGAGTGCCGAAGCCAAGCGCGACCTTCTCCACTGCCGTGGCGATGAGGAACAGGTCAGCGCCAACCAATTGTGCGAGCAGGGAACTGGCCAGGTCCTTGTCGATCACCGCCGCGACGCCCTCCAGGTCCCCGGCAGCGTCCCGCACTACCGGGATGCCGCCGCCGCCGACCGCGACGACGATGACGCCCGCATTGAGCAGGGTCTTGATGGCGTCGAGCTCAACGATGCGCAGCGGCCGGGGCGAAGCGACGACGCGTCGCCAGCCGCGGTTGGCGTCCTCGATCACGGCCCACCCGTCCTCCGCCTGCCTCCGCTTCGCGTCGGCCTCGGCCATGAACGAGCCGATGGGCTTGCTCGGGTTAGCAAACGCCGGGTCCTCGCGGGCGACCTCGCACTGGGTGACGAGCGCCGCCACCGGGCGCTCCACCCCGCGGCGGCGCATCTCGTTCTCCAGATTCTGGGCCAGCGCGTACCCGATGGCGCCCTGCGTGTCGGCGCCGCAGACGTCAAGCGGCACCTCGTGCAGTTCGCCGGAGGACAACTCGGAACGGCGCAGGACGAACCCGACCTGTGGCCCGTTCCCGTGGCTTACGATCACGTTCCAGCCCTGCGCCACCATGGACACGATGTGCACCGTGGTCTCCTGCGCGGCCAGGTACTGATCCCTGATCGTCTGATGCCGCGGGTTCTTAATCAGCGAGTTGCCGCCGATGGCAACGACGGCCGTTCTTGCGGGCATCGCAACCGTCAGCTCATGGTCAGGGCCATGACGGCCTTCTGGGCATGCAGCCGGTTCTCCGCCTCGTCGTACACGGCAGACTGCGGGCCATCAATCACCTCATCGGACACCTCGACGTTGCGGTCGGCGGGCAGCGGATGCATAAAGATCGCGTCCTCGTTCGCCGTGCTCATC
>JASIBJ010000757.1 GCA_030045215.1 Streptosporangiaceae bacterium
CCAGCGTCATCTGGTCTTCGTCGATCGTATTGCCATGGATCTCACCTCCGCGAGCCCAGGGCCCGACGCGGAGCGCCGGGACGCCTCTCACGGCCGTCTCACAGACTGCTGAAACGGCCCTGGACTCGGGCGTCCGTATCGGACGCCCGGTGGACCCTGACCTGCGAAAACGGATTCTCAGGGACTGCCTGGACACATCGCAGTTCTCTGGGGGTCAAGGGGTCGCGGGTTCAAATCCCGCCGTCCCGACCAGAACGTGCAGGTCAGATGGGGTTCCGGAGATCGCTCCGGGACCCTTTCCCGCTCAGGGGAGCCAAACGGGGAGCCACAGGGTTTCCAGGTTACGCGGGCCGTGCCCGCTGCTTGGTGAATATCTTGTCCATCGCATCCGCGCCTGCCGTCAGGGCGGGCCGTGTCTCCTGCCTGTAGACAGTCTCGGTCACGCTGCTGGAAACATGGCCGACAAGCTGGCTGATGTTCTCTAGCCGCACGTCATGAGCGCTGAGGATGGACACGAACTAGTGCCGCAGCTCTCGTGGCGTCCAGCCGGCGCCCAGCCCGGCCGCCGTGGTGATCTCCGCGAACTCGCGGCGGGCCTGCCAGCGATTCAATGGCGTTCCGTCCTCGCGGCAGAACACTGGCTGGCTCCCGTGGCCCTTTGCCGGAAGGAGTTTACTCATGGCTATCAAGATCGATGACAAGTGGATGACGCTAGAGATCGGCACGAGGGTCGTCGTCGTGGCCAGGCGGCGGTGCGACGGCTGGTGGGAGCCCGCCTCGGCGTTCGGCTAAGGTCTGATCATCGCGAGCGGGCTCTCAGGGCGGTGGTGAGCTTAGGCGATGGCGACAGAGTTCTTGCTGCTCGGCCCGTTAGCCGTGCGCGCCGAGGGCGTGCCGGTACCTATTCACGGGGCTAAGCACCGCGCTGTGCTGGCTGCTTTGTTACTGCGCGCCAACGAGGTCGTGACGGTGGACGATCTGGCTGAGGTGCTGTGGGGCGAGGACCTACCGTCGTCGGCACGTACCGTGGTGCAAAACTACGTGATGCGGTTGCGCCGGGCCCTCAGCGCCGCCGGGTCGCGGATCACCACCCAGCCGCGGGGCTACCTGATCCGGGTGGAACCCGGCGAGCTGGACCTGGATCGCTTCGAGGACCTGCTGCGCCAAGCGAGAGCGGCAGCACGGCAAGCCCGATGGCCGGACGCGGCCGGCCAGGGGGCGGCAGCGCTAGCGCTGTGGCGGGGTGAGCCGCTAGTCGACGTGGGCTCGGATCTGTTGGCGGCGCGGCAGGGATCGCGGCTTGCCGAGCTGCGGCTGCAAGCCCTGGAGACCCGCTTCGACGCTGAGCTGCAGCTAGGCCAGCACCGCGAGGTGATCAGCGAGCTGCGCCAGCTGGCCGCCGGGCATCCGCTGCGCGAACGGCTGCACCTGCTGCTGATGCTTGCCCTGTACCGGGACGGCCGGCAAGGCGAGGCGCTCGCCGCCTATCGGCATGCCCGCAACGTGCTGATCGAGGAACTCGGCGCCGAGCCCGGCCCGGACCTGCAGCAGCTGCACCGGCAGATCTTGGCTGCAGACCCCGCGCTGGAGCGGCGCGGCATGGGCGTGAGCGCGCTGGCGCCGACTGCGCCGGTCCGGCCAGTGCCACGACAGCTGCCCGCAGCGGTGGCTGGTTTCAGTGGCCGGACAGCCGAGATGGCAGCGCTGACCCGGATCCTCGACGACGCCGACGGCGATGCGGCGCCCGGCACGGTGGTGATCAGCGCGATCGAGGGGACCGCCGGCGTGGGCAAGACCGCGCTCGCGCTGCACTGGGCGCACCAGGTCGCCGACCGGTTCACGGACGGGCAGTTGTATGTGAACCTGCGCGGCTACGACCCGTCAGGCACGCGGGTCGCCCCGGAAGCGGCCATCCGCGGGTTCCTCGATGCACTCGGCGTGCCGCCCGGACAGATCCCGCCGACACCGGAGGCGCAGGCGGGCCTGTACCGCAGCCTGCTCTCAGGCAAACGGGTGCTGATCGTGGCCGATAACGCCCAGGATGAGCAGCAGGTCCGGCCGCTGCTGCCAGCCAGCCCCGCCAGCCTGGTGCTGGTGACCAGCCGCAGCCAGCTGGCCGGTCTTGGCGCCGTCGAGCGGGCGCGGCTGCTGACCCTGGACGTGCTGAGCCACGGCGAGGCGGTGCAAATGCTGACCGCCCGGCTCGGCCCCGACCGAGCCGCGGCCGAGCCCGACGCGGTCGATCGAATTGCCAGTCTGTGCGCGTGCCTGCCGCTGGCGCTGGCGGTCGCGGCGGCCCGCGGCGCCGCCCGTCCGGGGTTCCCGCTAGCCGCTCTGGTCGGCGAGCTCGCCGATTCGGCCGGCCTTCTGGACGCCCTCGATGCGTGCGATCCGGCGGCCAGCGTCCGGGCCGTGTTCTCCTGGTCCACCCGGCAGGTCAGCGGCGAGGCGGCGCCGATGTTCCGGCTGCTGGGCGTCCACCCCGGACCTGACATCACCGCCGCGGCCGCCGCCAGCCTCGCCGGAATACCTGAGGCTGATGCCCGCCGCCAGCTGCGCGAGCTGACCCGGGCGCACCTGATCGCCGAGGACGTTCCCGGCAGGTTTGCTTTCCATGACCTGCTGCGCGCCTACGCCGCCGAGCAAGCCGACGACGCCGACGATGAGTCCGCGCGCGATGGCGCCGTTGGCCGGGTGCTCGATCATTACCTGCACACCGCCGCCAGTGGCGCCCGCCTGCTCAACCCAGTGTTGGAGCCGGTCGTCCTGGTCCCGCCCAGACCTGGCGCCGCTCCCGAGCAGCCCGCCGACTACTCGCTGGCCCAGGCCTGGTTCGAGGCAGAGCACCAGGTCCTGCTCGCCGCGGTCACTCTCGCCGCCGGATCCGGGTTCGACGTCCACGCTTGGCAGCTTCCCTGGGCAATGTCGCCCTTCCTGGCAGCCCGCGGGTACTGGCAGGATTGGGCCGCCACCCTCCGTATGGCGCTGGCTGCCGCTACCCGCCTGGGTGATGCCGCCGCGCAGGCCCTATCAGGCCGCCTCCTGGCCATGGCCTGCACCGACCTCGGTGACCATGATCAGGCTCGCGGCTACCACGCCAGCAGCCTCGCGCTGTACGAGCGGCTCGGCAACCGACTCGGCCAGGCTAAGATCCACCAGAGTCTCTGCATGCTCGCCGAGCGGCAGGGCCGCTACGCCGATGGGCTCGGCCACGCCGAGGAGGCACTGCGCCTGTATCAGGTCATCGGTGATAAGGCGTCCGAGGCCGGAGCACTCAACGCCGTCGGGTGGTGCCACGGCCTGCTCGGCGACTACCAGCAGGCCCGCGTGCTTTGCCGCCAGGCAGTCACCCTATGCGCGGGAACCGGCTACCGCTGGCTTGAGCGCGCTGCCTGGGACAGCGTGGGGTATGCCGAGCATCATCTGGGCAACCTCGCCGAAGCCGCCGCCTGCTACCAGCGCGCGCTCAGCTTAAAAGCTGGCGACCGCTTCTCCGAAGCGGGCACCCTCACCCGTCTTGGCCACACCCGCCAGGCCGCCGGCGAGCTGGCGCAGGCCCGGGAGGCCTGGCAGCAGGCCCTCGAAATACTCGAGGAGCTGCACCATCCCGACGCGGACCAGGTCCGCGCCAAGCTCGCCAGCACAAACGACCAAGGCTCCCCGTACCCGTCAACGTAGCAACGCGCTGCTTGTACCGGCGGAAGTGAGCTCAGGACGCCCAGCTGGCCGCTGAGCCAGCCCCCGCTGGCCCACACCTACCGCTACTCGCCGATCACCCCGCTGAACACGGCGCCGGGACTCCACGCCGTCCTCTCCTACACGTATGACACCTCGGTGCAGCGGCAGAGCGACTTCGAGCTGCCGATAGAGACCATCGCCGGGCTGAGCCTGACTGGCAACCAGGAAGAGCAAACAGACCGAGGCGTTCAGACCGGCTGGATCGCCAAGTCGAAGAACGGCTGGTATCACCGCCGGATCTGGGCCGACTACCACTTCATCGAGTACGGGATCGGCCTGTCGCACGGGGCCGGCTTCACCCAGTGGGAGCCGGACCACTTCCAGGGCACCGTCACCGACGACAATCCTCAGAAGACACCCAAGCACAAAGTGGTCGGAAGGCTGAACTTCGGGCAAGGTCGACGCGGCCGCCGACCGCACGCACGGAGTGCTCCGGGTCAACGCGATCCACCAGGACGTTCCGTTCGGCGCAGCCATGGCCGCCGCCGCCGTGCACCGCGAGATCAGGGACCTGGCGGACTGGCTCGGGCTGGACCTGCGCCTGCCAGCGTGAGCCTGCCCGGCCTGCTGGCACAGGCCAGGGCTACCGAGGC
>JASIBJ010000758.1 GCA_030045215.1 Streptosporangiaceae bacterium
GTCGTCTCGCCGCTGTTCTTCCCCGGCGGCGACATCGGCGACCTGGCCGTCAACGGCACCGTGAACGACCTGTCGGTGGCTGGGGCGGTGCCGCTGTACCTGTCGGCCGGCTTCATTCTCGAGGAGGGCTTTCCGGTTGAGGACCTGACCAGGATCGTCGCCTCGATGCAGGCAGCCGCGCGCGAGGCCGGCGTGCAGGTGGTCACCGGTGACACCAAGGTCGTGCAGAAGGGCAAGGCGGACGGCTGCTACATCAATACCGCGGGCGTCGGAGTAATCGAGCACGAGGGCAGCCTCGGCATCGCAAACGCGCAGCCAGGCGACGCCATCCTGGTGTCCGGGCCAATTGGCGATCATGGCGTCACGATCATGCTGGCGCGGGGTGAGCTCGATATCGAAGCCGACATCGTGTCCGACACCGCCCCGCTGAACGGGCTCGTCGCCGGCTTGCTCGGGGCGACCTCGGGCGTGCGTGCGCTGCGCGACGCGACCCGTGGCGGCGTCGCCACGATCCTCAACGAGATCGCCACGGCCGCGGGCGTGGGCGTCCTCATTGTCGAAGACGACATCCCGGTGCGGCCGCAGGTACGGGGCGCGGCCGAGTTGCTGGGCATCGACCCCATGTACGTCGCCTGCGAGGGCCGTCTGGTCGCGGTCGTGGACGCGGCGGAGGCCGACACCGCGCTGGCCGCCCTGCGGGCGCACCCGCAGGGCCAGCAGGCCGCCGTCATCGGCAAGGTCACGGCGGAGCCACAGGGAATCGTGCAGCTGAAGACCGCGTTCGGCGGCACCCGGATCGTCGACCTGCTGGTCGGTGACCCACTACCGCGAATCTGCTGAGTCGCGGGTTGCTTGAGCCAGAAACGAAAGCGAGTGAGGCGGTGCACGAGCTGGCCATCACCGAGGGCCTGGTAGACGCCGTCACCCAGCGCCTGCCCGGCGCCAGGGTCACGTGTGTCCGGCTTGAGATCGCCGCGCTCTCTGGCGTGGTCGCGGACTCCGTCCGGTTCTGTTTCGACCTGGTAACCGAGGGGACGAATCTGGAGGGCGCCGCGCTGGAGATCACCATGCCGCCGGCCGTGTGTCACTGCCGGGTTTGCGGCCAGGACTTCGAGCCGGACAGCCCGATCGCGTTGTGCTCCTGCGGGAGCGCCGAGGTGACGGTGCTGGCCGGTCAGGATCTGAAGATTACGTCTGTGCAGGTGGCATAGTTATGTGCGGATCATGTGGCTGCGACTCCGGCGCTGTCATCACGTTGCTGACCGACCGGCCCGTACCCGCGTGGCTGGGCGGCCATCCCCAGGTCGGGCCCGAGCATCCGCACCGGCACGCGCCGGGCCAGGGCCACCATTCGCATGGCAGCGCCCGAGCGCTCGACGAGGTCCGCCACCACGACGAGCACGCGCATCAAGACCACGAGCATGAACACCCGCAGTTGCTGCAGTCCGCCGATCCCGACCGGTCGATCGAGATTCAGCAGAAGGTGCTGGCTAAGAACGACGAACTGGCCGAGCACAACCGCGACTGGCTGCGCGAGCGCGGGATCCTCGCGATTAACTTGATGAGTTCGCCGGGTTCCGGCAAGACCACGTTGCTGGAGCGAACCGCCAGGGAACTCGCCGGACGGCTGGCGATCTCGGTGATCGAGGGTGACCAGGAGACCGCGCTCGACGCCCGCCGTATCCAGGCGGCCGGAAGCAGGGTCGTGCAGATCAACACCGGTGTCGGCTGTCACCTGGACGCTGAGATGGTGGCCCGCGGGCTGCGTGGTCTCGATCCTCCGAGCGGCTCCATCGTCGTGATCGAGAACGTCGGCAACCTCGTCTGCCCCGCGTTGTTCGACCTGGGCGAGGAGGCCAAGGTCGTGCTCGCGTCGGTGACCGAGGGCGCGGACAAGCCGCTGAAGTACCCGCACATGTTCCGCCAGGCGGACCTGGTGCTGCTGAACAAGACCGACCTGCTGCCGTACGTGGACTTCGACATTAAGCAGTACATGGCCGATCTGCGGATGGCCGCGCCCGACGCGCTGTTGGTCCAGATCTCCGCGACCACCGGCGACGGCATCGAGGGCTGGTACGACTGGCTGCGCCGCCGGCTCCCCGCTCCGCGCGACTGACCACGTACGTCGCCCTCGTTCGCAGAACGTCACCGAATTGATCCTTTCAGGATCAATAAATGTCTCTTAATGCTCTATGCTGCGCTGTGGTCAGTCGTCGATAAATTTCTGACTTTGTCAGTGAACGGCGTCTCTAGGGGGCTACAGCAGTGCGACCTACTTTCCGCATGGCCGCGATGGCAGCCGGCGCGACTGGTCTTGTGGCGACCAGCCTGCTGACGGGTTCGGCGATCGCAAACGCTAGCGCGCACCGTCCGGCCAGCTCGCACGATCCGGCCGTGACATCCTCTGCCGACGCCGCGCGGCTGCCAATCTCGGCCGGGCAGATGCTCGCCGACCGTCGTCTGCACGATGTGGCCGAGGCGACGGGCGCGATCACCGGATCGGCCCTGGCCGCCGACGGCCAGCCTCTGGACGGCGTGTGCGTATCCGCGTACGGCCCGTCCGGACGCAGCTTCGCCGCCACCCGGCCCAACGGCCGCTTCCTCCTGGCCGGCCTGAAGCCGGGCGCCTACCAGGTGCGCTACTTCGGCTGCGGTGACACCAGCCAGTACCTCTCGCAGTGGTACGGCGGCGCGGACCAGCGGAACGAAGCGCGTCCCGTCCTGGTCAGCGCGTCGGTGCTGCGGCCGCTGGCGCCGGTTACGATGCGCACGCTGGCCGGCGAGTCGCCGACTGCCGACGTCATCAACCCGGCAAGCGCCGCCACGACTGCCAATTCCCTGCGGGTCGCGCTGGGGCTGCCGGCCATCGGGAACGCCGCCCGCCCGCTGCCGGCTGCGGCCGTGGCCGCGACGAGCGGCGGCCGGATCTCGGGAGTCGTGCGCGACCCGGCCGGGCGGGGCCTGTCCGGCGTCTGCGTCGACGCGGTATCTGAATCCACTTTCGCCGTGAGCCTCGTCCACACCGGCAAGAGCGGCCGGTACGAGACCAGCCGGCTGCCCGCCGGCACCTACGTCATCGCCTTCTATGCCGACTGCGGCAACACCGGCAACTGGATCGCGCAGGCATACGACAACGCCTCCCTCGTCAATCCGACACCGATCCGCGTGAAGCGCGGCAAGATCACTTCCGGAATCGACGCCACGCTCAAGCTCGGGGGTGAAATCTCGGGTACGGTCACGAACGCGGCAGGTGCGAAGCTGTCCGGCATCTGCGTAGAACCGGTCGGCACCAGCAAGAACTACGCCGCGCTCTTCGTCAGCGCCATTTCGGAGCGCGGTACCTATCACCTCCGGGGCTTGCCAGCCGGGCCGTACAAGATCAGCTATAACCCGTGCGGTGCATCGGCGGCCTACGCCTCGATCTGGTGGCCGCACGCGGCCACCGAGCAGGCCGCCAAGACCATCCGCCTGAAGCAGCACCAGGTCCTCGGTCACGTCAACGAGGTCATCCCGATCGGAGGCGTCATCTCCGGAACGGTCACGAACAGCTCAAACGCACCGCTGGCCGGGATCTGCGTCGCTGCCTCCGCGAACGGGGGCTTCATCGGCGGTACTCCGGCCATCACCAGCGCCCTGGGCCAGTACAAGGTCATCGGGCTGTCCCCGGCTGGCTACACCGTCCAGTTCGGGACCGGCTGCGGAAACAACGGCAACTACCTGCCCGCGAACTATCCGAGCACGGTGACGGTCACCTACGGCCAGACCAAGACCGGAATTGACGTCCAGCTGCCGACCGGGCCGATCGTGTCAGGAACGGTCACGAGCGCATCGACCGGCAAGCCGATCCCCGGTATCTGCGTGGGCCTGAACTCCTCATCCGCGAACAACTACGTCAGTTTGACCGCGGTCACCGGCACGGCCGGTACCTACCGGATCGATCAGATCCCGACCGGGACCTACGAGGTGCAGTTCAACGGCGGCTGCGGGAATGCCGGCAGCTACTCGCCCCAGGCGTATGACAACGCCAGCGAGTTCCTGCCGCAGCCGATCACGGTGACGGCCGGTCAGAGCCTCACCGGCATCGACGCGGCCATGCAGCCGGGCGCCACCATCGCCGGCACCGTCAAGTCGCAGGCCGGCCGGGGGCTGAGCGGGATCTGCGTGTACGCGTACGGCCCGGCGACGGAAAACGCGGGCCAGGGTACCACCACAGACGGCCGGTACACCGTGGCCAACTTGCCTCCTGGCCAGTACCTGGTGTCCTTCGGACCTGGCTGCGGCAACAACGCCGACCTGGCCGGGGTGTCCTTCGGGTCGCAGGTCAGCCTGCCTCTCGTCTCGGCCCCGCCCGGCACCACCTCGGGCATCGACGCCGTGCTCCCGGCCGCCGGGAACATCAGCGGCCAGATCCTCACCAGGTCCGGCAGGCACGTCGCGGCCTGCGTCGCCGTCATCCCGAGTGCCGTGCTGACCAGCACGCAGTCGTTCGAGATCGGCGAGGTGCAGGAGGTGGGCTCCTACGAGTTCACCAACCTGCAGCCGGGCACCTACGTGGTGACCTTTGACCCCGGCTGCTACTCCGCGAGCGTGTACGCAAGCCAGTGGTACAAGGACAGGCCATCCCTGGCTGGTGCCGCTCGCGTGCGGATCCGCGCGGGACACACGCTCACCGGGATCAGCAGTGGCCTGGTCAAGGGTGGCTCGATCGCGGGCCGCGTGACGACCGGCGGCAAGCCGGTGAACGGGGTGTGCGTCTTCGCGCAGAGCACCAGCAACTTCATCGACTTCGGCCAGGCCGCCACCAACAAGGCAGGCAAGTACGACCTGACGGGCCTGAACTCCGGCCGCTACGAGATGGAGTTCTACCCGTGTGACGAAGGCAGCGCCACCCTGGCGGAGACCTTGCTGCCCCGGCTGGTGACGGTCAGGGCGCCCCATGTCACAACCGGAGTCAACGCGGCCATGCCGATTGGCGGCGACATCAGCGGGACCGTGCTCGGCGGCTCGCCCGCGACCGCACAGCCCGATGTGTGCGTCGAGGCGCAGGAGACCACCGGGCTGGGCGCGGGCGCGGCCACAACCGGTACGAACGGCGAGTTCACTATCACCAACCTGCCCGCGGGCCCGTACCAGGTTGACATCGGCGGCTGCGGGGTAGTCGGTAACCTGGCGCCGCAGTGGTACCAGGACGCGCCGACCTCCGCCCGCGCCACGGTCGTGTCGGTCTCCAGCGGCAAGGTCGCCGCGCTGGCCAGCGTCACGCTGTCGACCAATGGCGCCATTGCCGGCACGGTGACCGGACCCGGCCGTGCCCCCCTGGCCGGCATCTGCGTGACCGCATCCTCTCCCCTGTTGCCGCAGCCCGTGGTAGCCGTGTCGCGAGCCTCCGGCGGTTACTCCCTCATCGGGCTCGCGCCGGGCAGCTACCGGATCGAGTTCACTTCCGGGTGCGGCGCATCTGGCTACCGGACCCAGTGGTGGGATGCCAGGAAATCGGCGGCGACCGCGGGCAGCGTGACGGTCACCGCGGCGACGTCGACCACCGGTATCGACGCGAGCATGCAGAAGTAGGCGAGGCGCTGGGATGCGGCCAGCGATTGCCGGCCGCATCATCGGGTCGTTGATCCCGATCCCGGCACGAGTCAGCGGTCGGCAACGCTGCCGGTCTCACTCCCCGTGGATGTGCGTGAGTGTCGTGCGGTACCCCCGCATCCTGGCGCGCAGGCGACCATCCGTGTCCGGTCTGATGCGCAGCCCGGCCGACCGGGCAATCGCGTCAGCGACCTGCGCAACCGACAGGTCATCGGTGTACAGATGCTCGGCGAACACCTCGTTCCCCAGCTGAGCGAGGCATTCATCGAGCCTCCCGACGGCCCACTGCTCATGCTGGAGTCCGAGCCCGAAGGTCCGGGTCCTCAGCCGTCGGAGCACGGTGCTGCGGTCGGCAAGCAGGCTGAAGTGCCGCACATCGTGGCCGTCCTCGCGAAGCCGGCCGACCATCTGGTCAAGGTAGCCGGGATTGGTCACCGTCATCGGGACGATTACCGGCCCTTCCCGCTTGCGCAAGACCAGGTCGAGCACTTCATGGACGCCCGCGCGCCAGGCCGCGAAGTTCTGGAAGTTCGTCCGCAGTTCTCTTGGCAGCATGCGGTGCAGGCCGTAACCGAGGCACTCCGGGTCGCAGACGATGCTCTGGTCCACGCGGCGCCGGAGCTCATCGGCCGTCGCTGTCTTGCCGCCGCCGAACGGGCCGTTGATCCACACAAGCACGGCAACCAACATAACCGCCGATCCGGCCACGGCCGGGCGGTCAGCCGGACGAGATACGGTCCCGCGCCCCCGCCACCACCGCCTGGCCGAGGCTGATGCCGCCGTCGTTGCACGGCACCCGGCCGTGCGTCAGCACCTCGAAGCCCGCCCGTCGCAGGCCGGCTATCACCGCGGATGTGAGCAGCAGGTTCTGGAACACCCCGCCGGACAGGGCTACGACCCCGAGGTGGTGACGGTCCCGCAGCCTCCGGCAGGTCGCGACAACGGCCTCGGCGACGCCGCGGTGGAATCTGGCGGCGACAACGGGCCTTGGTGTTCCGGCGGCCAGGTCCTGCGCGGCGGCGCGGATCAGGTCGCTGCCGTGTATCCGGATGAGTGCGTCGGTGCCGACTCCGGCCGGGTAGCCCGAGCGCTCGGCCGGGTCCGCAAGCTGCTCAAGCTCGATCGCCGCCTGGCCCTCGTAATTGATGGTGTCTCGCACGCCAATGAGCGCGGCCGCGGCGTCGAACAGCCGCCCCGCGCTGGTGGTCAGCGGGGAGTTGACACCGCGCCGTGCCATGGCCGTGACCGCGGCCCAGTTTCGCTCGTTGCGGCGCCGGACGGCCAGATCCTCGGCGCCTCCGTCCGGACAGGCGGCGGCCAGGTAGACCGCCGCCATCCGCCACGGCTGCCGGATCGCCGCGGCGCCGCCCGGCATCGGTACCGGCTCCAGGCAGCCCACCCGCTCGAAGCCAGCCAGGTCCGCGACCAGGAATTCCCCGCCCCAGATCGTGCCGTCCGGGCCATATCCGGTTCCGTCAAAGGCGACGCCGATGACCGGCCCGTCCGCATCGTTGTCGGCCAGGCAGGACGCGATGTGCGCATGGTGATGCTGCACACCTACGAGCTCCAGGCCGGCCAGGTCGGCTGCGTACTTGGTCGAGAGGTAGTCCGGGTGCAGATCATGGGCCACGATCTGAGGCTCGATGTCGAACAGGCGCCGGTAGTGATCGATGCCGCCGGTGAAGGCAGCGAGCGTCTCGGCGTTCTCCAGGTCGCCGATGTGATGGGAGACGAAGGCCCGGTCCCCCTTAGCCAGGCAGAACGTGCTCTTGAGCTCCGCGCCGCAGGCCAGCACCGGCCGGGGGAGCTCATGCCTGATCCGCAGCGGCTCCGGCGCGTAGCCGCGGGACCTGCGCAGCACTACCTGGCGGCCGCCGATCGCGCGTACGACCGAATCATCGGCCCGGACGTGGATGGCCCGGTCATGCACCAGGAACGCGTCCGCGATGCCGCCCAGGCGGGCCAGCGCATCGGCATCGCGGTAGGCAATCGGCTCGTCCGAGACGTTCCCGCTCGTAGCTACGACCGGCCCGCCGACTTCAGCGAGTAGCAGGTGGTGCAGCGGGGTGTAGGGCAGCAGCAGCCCCAGGTGGCTGTTGCCCGGTGCGACCGACGGCGCGACCTCGTCCGCCGCCGCCAGCCCGGGTACCAGGACGATCGGCCGGCGGGCACTGGTCAGCAACTGCTCGGCGGTCTCATCAAGCTTGCCGAGCCTGCGGGCGGCGGCAAGGTCAGGCACCATCACCGCGAATGGCTTGTCCTCGCGGTGCTTGCGTGCGCGCAGCGCGCCCGCCGCGGTCTCGTTCCCGGCGTCGACCACCAGGTGATATCCGCCTAGTCCCTTGACGGCGAGCACCTGGCCGCCGCGGATCATCTCGGCCGCGGCACCGATCGGATCGGCCCCGCCGGACAGATCTGTCCCGGCGGCATCGGTGAGGGCGAGCGCGGGACCGCAGGCCGGACAGCAGACCGGCTGGGCGTGGAACCTGCGGTCGGCGGGGTCGTGATACTCGGCCGCGCACTCGGCGCACATGACGAAGCTGCTCATCGTGGTCAGCGCCCGGTCGTAGGGAACGTCGCGGACAATCGTGAAGCGCGGCCCGCAGTTCGTGCAGTTGATGAACGGGTAGCGGTAGCGGCGGTCGGCCGCATCGGCGAGCTCGCGCAGGCAGTCGGCGCACGTCGCGCTGTCGGCGGAGACCAGTGCCCGGCGCTCACCGCCGGGCTGACTGGCCGCGATCACGAAGTTGGGCTGGCCGGTCGGACTTAGTGGTCTTGCGGTGATCCGCTCGATCCTGGCTAGTGGCGGCGCCTGCTGGCGGAGCAGCGCCAGGAACTTGCCGACCGCCTCCACGTCGCCCTCGACCTCGGCGAACACGCCATCCACGTCGTTGCCCACCAGCCCGGTCAGGCCCAGGCTGGTCGCCAGGCCGTACACGAACGGCCGGAAGCCGACGCCCTGAACGACGCCCTCAACCCGGATGGCCGTCCTGACGAGTTCGCTCACCACTCCAGTGTGGCCACGCGGAGCACCCCGCGCACGCCCGGCCGCCCAGCGTTTGCCGGCGAGGCGATCTAGCCTTGGCCGGCGGCCTGCCGCTCGCCCGCGGCCCGCCGTCCGTTGGCCGTGGGCGGCGGGGCGCTCTCGGCGATCAGGAGAGAATCGCCGGCTTCGACCGTCGGGTCGTCGGCCAGGCCAAGGGTGAACGTGCCGTTGTGCACGAGGCCGAGCACCAGCCCCTCACGCTCGTCCCGTACCGCGCTCAGCGGCTTGCCGACCGCTCCCTCGGTCGCCGCGTCGACCTCGCTGAGCCGGTGCCTTGGCGACTCGACTAGGTCGGACACCATATCGGCCGCGTGCGGTGCCTCGAGGCTCTTGGCGAGCGTCGCGGCGATCAGGTCGTGCGGGGATATCGTCTGCCGCACGCCGAGATCCCGCAGCGCCTCGCGTACCGAGACCGAGCTCACGACGGCGACGATCGGCAGATCGGGAGCCAGCTTGCGCACCAGGACCGAGCTGACCAGCACATCCCCGTCGGACGTCCCGGTGATCAGTGCCTGCTCCGCGGCCGCCGGGTTCGCCCGCCTGATCGCCGACTCGTCGGTGGCATCCGCGCGGATGTGGTGTACCTCCGGCGGCAACCCGGCCGGATCCAGGTCCGCCAGCAGGACTACCGTGACGCGCGCGGCGACGAGTTCTCTCAGGATCGCCGGCACGGACTGGCTCATCCCGATCACGAGCCGGTACGGGGGGTCAGGGAGGGGACTGTGCATAGCGAGGATCCTCCGTATTCCGGCCGCCGCGTAGCCGCCGGTCGCGAGGGCGAAAACCGAGGCGAGCAGCGGGATGGTCGTCAGCATGACACCAGAGGCGATAAGCCGGCCAAGGCCATTGTGCGGCGTGACGTCGCCGTAACCCACCGTAGTTGCCGTGGTGATCGCCCAGTAGAGCCCGGTCGTGAACGGGAGGCTCTCGGCCAGCGAGAACAGCAAGGCTCCGAGCAGGACGCAGGCTGCCGCTGTGCCGAGCAGGATGCTGATCCGCGCCCGCTGGCCCGACCGCATGGCCCGAACTAGGAAAAAGATCACCGGACCATCGTGCCGCAACCCGTCGCAAGCCGCTGGCAGGCCGGACATTCGGTAGATAAAGAAACGGCCACTATGCCCGGATCGCGGCGGCGCGAAGCCGGACCCGCACGCTGGCCGCAGCGCCGGTGACGTGGTCTTGACGCGCGGGCGGGATGGGCCGGGCGAACTTCTGGGTACACGAGCCGGAACGCCGGTGCAGCGACGGCGGCAGCTAGCCGGGTCGAGGGCGAGAAGGCCAGGGTGACAGTGTCAGGGCTCGCGACAGCGACCGGGGACGCGACATCCTCGTTTACATCGCTGATGGATCACGTGGCCCAGGGATTCGAGGGCCTCGGCGCCGCCATCCTCGTGGTC
Organism: Streptosporangiaceae bacterium; assembly: GCA_030045215.1. The sequence continues at coordinate 10,036 of JASIBJ010000758.1, forward strand.
GGCGTCGTGTGGTCGATGATACTGGCGGCCATAGTCTGGCGGCGCGCTGGCAATGCCCGGCAGGGATACCAGGCGCTGCGCCAAGCCTTCGGGGCCACGCTGCTGCTCGGGTTGGAGGTGCTGGTGGCGGCCGACCTGATCCGGACCGTCGCCGTCGCTCCGACCTTGACCAACGTGCTCGTGCTCGGTCTGATCGTCTTGATCAGGACCTTTCTCAGCTTCTCGCTGGAAACCGAGATTGAGGGCGTGCTGCCCTGGCGCCGCGCGATGACCAGCGGGGCTGGCCAGGTCGCCCGGGCCAGTACCGCGGCTAACCGGCCACACGAGTAGGGCCTGCCGGGCCGGCCGGCTTACCTCAGCCCGGCGAACAGGTCGGTTTCCGGAACGGCGGCGCCGGTCGTGTCGGAGACGCGGATGAAGGTCTCGTAGCCAAACGCCTCAGCCGCGATCTCCGGCGGAATCCTGCTGAACCATGACTCCTGGATCTGGCTGGCGTGGGCCATGAGGGCCTCGCGCTTGCGGTCCAGCACCGGCCGGATGTCCACGAAGGTGGTGATGCGCCTCTCGTTCGCCTCGGACTTCTCCTGCTCCTCCGGGGTGAGCCGCCGCTCAGGAACGTCGGCACCGAGCTCGCGCAGCGCATCCCAGATCTTGCGCCAGACGCTCCCGCGCATGGCCGTCTGGTAGAACTTGGCGACCGTGCCCGCCTGCGCCACGGCCGCCGCGGCGGCTCGCGCAGCGTGCACGTGGTCTGGATGCTGGTACAGGCCATCCGGGTCATAGGACACGACCACCTGCGGCTGATACTGCTCGATCAGGCCGACGATGCGCCCGGAGACGACGTCCAGGGGGACGTTGCAGAAGGCCTCGGGCCGCTGCTTGTAGTCCCAGTCCGGCATGCCGGAGTCCTGGTAGCCAAGCAGCTCCAGGTGCGTGACGCCGAGGATCTTGCATGACTGCCGCAACTCGGCCAGCCGCAGTTGCGCCACGGCTTGCTCTTCGTGCCCGTCCTCGCCCGGCTTGACCTGGCCAGGGGCGTCCCCGAACTCGCCGTTCGTGCAGGTCACCACCACGGTCTGGATGCCCTGATCGGAGTACGTCGCTAGCACGCCGCCCGTACTCGACGCCTCATCGTCGGGATGAGCGTGGACGGCCATGAAGGTAAGGGTGTCTGACATGGTCCCAGCCTGCCCCATAGGGCCGACAACCGCACATCCGGCGGACCCGGCCGCCCCCGAGCTGGATGTGGTAAGCAGTCAGGCATGACGCGGACGGGCCCGCCGAAGGCAGGCGGATGAGCGAGGACGCGCGGACGGCGCTGGAGTCTGAGCGTGCTAGGGCACGAGACCAGCTCGCAGGGCTTGAGCGCGACTTCGCCAGTTCGGTCGAGGCTGCGCGCAACGCGAACGCAGACGACGAGCACGACCCGGAGGGAGCCACGCTCGCCTTCGAGCGGCAGCACGTTGCCGCGCACATCGGCCGGGTGGTGGATCGGCTGCGGGAGATCGACTCGGCGCTGACCCGCCTCGACGAAGGCGGCTACGGGATTTGCCAGCGCTGCGGGCAGCAAATCCCGGCCGGGCGGCTGGCCGCACGGCCGTCCGCCGCGACCTGCGTTACCTGCGCCAGCCAGTCCTGAAGCTGCTGACTAGTCGGGCCCTCCGGGCGCGCGCGAGAGCTTAGGCTCACTAGATCGACGACAAGGGAGGACCACGATCAGTACACATCATGAGCCCGTTGGCGCCTCCGGCGGGCCCATCGCAGGCCAGATCGCGGGGCATACTTTCATCGCTACTCGCGCCTTCGAACTGCCTAACGCTGTGGCCAGGCAGTTCGACTTCTTTGACAACAGCTACGAATGGCGTCGGCTCTTCAGCGAACTGCTCGGCACCTTCTTGCTCGTCATCGTCGCGGTCGGTGGCGGGATGGTAAACGCCAGGTTCGGCGGCACGGCCGTTCCCGCTGCCGCGCGGGCTGTCGCCCCGGCGCTGATGGTGATGGCCGTCATCTTGTTCATGGGGACGGTGTCGGGAGCGCACCTGAATCCGGTCGTGTCGCTGGCGTTCGCCCTGCGCGGCAATTTCCCCTGGCGGCGCGTTCCGTCTTACATCGTGGCGCAGTTTGCCGGCGCCGTTCTCGCGACGGGTGCGCTGCTGGGACTCGTCGGCAGCCACGGCAGCGCCGGGCTGACCCTGCCCGGTCACGGAGTCTCCACCGTCACGGCGCTGCTGTGGGAGATCCTGCTAACGGCGGGACTGGTCAGCGTCGTGCTGGGAACCGCGTCGGGAGCACAGCAGCTCGGTCCGGTCGCGGCGTTCGGCGTTGGCAGCTATATCGCGCTGGCCGGGCTGGTGGGCGGACCGATGAGCGGCGCCTCGATGAACCCGGCCCGGTCGCTTGGGCCGGCTGCGGTGCTCGGCATCTGGAATTCCTGGTGGGCGTACTTGGTCGGCCCGCTAATCGGCTCACTGATCGCGGTCGGGATGGCCTTCATACTGCGCGGATCCGGTGGCGGCCTGCGCGGCACCGAGGCAGCGCAGGGCACGCTGGGCACGCTGTGGCGGCCGGGCCGGATCGGCTCGCCCATGGCCGCGCCGGCCAGGCCCGCGACCGGCGACCCCGAAGGAGGCTCGCCCGGTCATCCTGATGCAGGAGCGGGCTAGACCGGGTCCGCCGCCATCCGATCGAGGATCTCCCCGACGAGGCCCCGTGGCGTCTGCGGGTGCAGGAAGGCGAACCTGGCCACGGTCTCGCCCTCCCACGTCGTCGGCGGCATGAACGCGACCTGGTCATCCACGAGCCGGCTGGCCCACCGGGCGTAGTCCCCCGGCTGCCAGCCTGGCCGGCGGAACAGCACGACCGACAGCTCGGGCTCCCTGATCAACTCCAGGTAGTCCCGTGACCTGATCTCCTGCGCCGCCTGCCTGGCCAGCGCGATCCCGGCCTCGATCGCCTCGGAGTAGGCGCGCACGCCGTACACCGACAGGGAGAACCACAGCGGCAGGCCCCTGGCCCGTCGCGTGAGGTGGAAGGCGTAGTCGGTCGGATTCCATTCGCCCGGCCGCTCGTGAATGACGTCCAGGTAGCTCGCGTGCTGCGTATGCACCGAACGGGCCAGCGCGGGTTCGGAGTACAGCAACGCCGCGCAGTCGAACGGCGCGAACAGCCACTTGTGCGGGTCCACCACGAACGAGTCGGCGTGCTCGATACCCGAGTAAGCCGCACGGACGCTGGGCGCGAACAGCCCAGCCCCGCCGTAGGCGCCGTCCACGTGAAACCACAGATCGCGCTCGCGCGCCACCGCGGCGAGTCCCGCGAGGTCATCGATGATTCCGGCGTTGGTGGTTCCCGCGGTGGCCACGATCAGTGCCAGCGACCCGGGGTCGCCGTCGGACTCGATCGCCGCGCGCGCCGCCGCCCCGGTCAGGCGGTGGTCTGCCACGGGCACCACCAGCGCGTCCATCTCCAGCAGGCGCAGGGTGTTGCCGATCGAGGAGTGCGCGTCCGAGCCGACCAGGGCCCGCCAGCGCTGGCCGGGTCGTGTGCCGCGGCGCTTGGCCATCTCCCGCGCCACAGCGAGGGCCGACAGGTTGGCGGCCGAGCCGCCGGACACGAAGCAACCGCCGGCCCCGGCCGGCATCCCGGCCCGGTCGGCGATCAGGCGGAGCACCTGGTTCTCGGCGTGGATGGCGCCGGCCGCCTCGAGCCAGGAGATGCCCTGGATTGACGCGCAGGAGACCAGCATGTCGAACAGCAGAGCCGCCTTGGTCGGCGCCGCCGGGATGAAGCCGAGGAACCTCGGGCTGTCGGCAGAAATTACCGCCGGCGCCAGCATTGAGGCGTAGACGCCGAGGACCTGGTCCGGATCATGACCGTCCTCGCCGAGCAGGCCGCGTACCGCGAAGTCCAGCTCGGCCGGATCGTGCGACCCCCTGTCCAGCGGCACCGGGTCGAGTCGCAGCCGGTTCTCCGCATACGCCAGTACTGACCTGATCATCTGCTCGGTCGTCGCGTCGACGCTGTGCATAGCGGAAAACTAGCGGAGGATCTCCACCAGCAGCACCCAGACGTTGCTCAGCCCGAAGACGAGGGCCGCGATGACGCTCGGGACCACCCAGTACAATCCGCCGCCCGCCTGCCCGATCAGTGTCGCGCCGGCGATCACCAGGCAGCCGCAGCTGATCAGCGCCGGGAACACGCGCCCGATGAGCCGGCGCTTTACCGTCTCCTCCTCATTCCTGACCGTGCTCAGGTCCAGGTAAGTCTGCGCGCCTCCGATCACCAGGCCAGTCGCCAGCAACTCCAGGCCGAGCATCAGCCTGGACTGGCCTGGGACAACCACGAGCACCGCGGTGACGAGCGGGGTTCCGAAGAGGATCAGGGTCTGGGCCGCCCGGCTGGGCAGGCCCTTCGCGGCCAGGATCGGGCGGAGGTTGATGGAGACCGCGATGAACAGCAGGCCCAGGAGCGCGGCGGCGGCGGTGGCCACGGACTCGCCGAAGGCCGACCAGGCGCCAACGTTGTAGGCGGTGCTCACGCCGGCTGGCCGGGATTGGCGTCGAAGTCCTCACCGGAGCCCTCAGCGGCCTCGGCCGGCTGGGTAACCCAGGCCGAGAAGACCGGCAGCCCGTGCCAGCCGCCGTGGGCATCGGGAGACGCCTCGTTCCCATCCGTGGTAACCGCCACGACGGCGTACGGGTGCGCGAATCGCAGGTCGGCGACGCGGTGCAGGGCAGGGAGCGTCATCGCCATCGCGACGGCCATCGCCGTCACGGCGGCGGCCTCAAAGCCGTACCGGGTATAGCTGGCCATGGCAGCCTGTCGCGCCTGCCAGGGGCCGCCGCCGGGAGCCAGCGCGTTCTTGGCCGCCTGGAAGCCGAGCGCCGGATCCCTCAGGTCATGCGAGGACCTGGCCTGCCAGGCCGGCAAAACCGCGGTGCAGGTGTCGCGGCCAGCCGACGACCGCTCCTCCCGCAGCACCCAAGCGGGCCCCGGACCGAGCGGAAGGTCGGCCAGGCTGCGGCGCCGCACCTGACCACCAAGGGCGAGCATGACGGCAACCCGATGGGCCGCCGCGAGCACGTCACCGGCCGGCACCGCCGGATCAGCCGCGACCGAGACCACCAGCAGGCCGTCCTGCGCTCGTGCCGCATGGACCGCGACGTCGCCGGCCTCGTCGGTCCCGGCGATGAACTGCGTGTGACCGGCAGCGGGGCGGCGAGCCACGAAAGGTGCCCGCAGCACGTGGCTGACCTGCCTGGACCAGCTGCTGTCGGCCCCGAGCTCGGCCGCCGGGGCCAGCTCGAACGGGGTCTTCCAGCTGACCTTGGTGGCCAGCGCCGTCGCCAGCACCAGGTACAGGTCGTCGGTCCGGCGTACCGGGAACTTTTCGATCAGACCGAACGTGTGCTCGCGCGCCCATGCGTCCAGCCCGGCCTGGTCAGGAAGCGGGCCGCGGGTCACCTCCGGCGGGAGCGCGTCGCGCCAGCGCTCGAACCCGGCGCTGAGCGGCGCGCCGCCGAGCGTCCAGACCGCCGCGGCGCTCG
>JASIBJ010000759.1 GCA_030045215.1 Streptosporangiaceae bacterium
GTACAGCGACGGGACCACTGCTATCTCCGCGCTCGCGACGAGCACCGCCAGTTCCTCTGGATCGCCCGGCTTGACCAGTACCGCAGCATCGCCGACTACCTCGGGTATCGCACCGGTCCGGCTGGCAACCAGCGGGGTGCCTGAGGCCATATGCTCGACCGCGGGCAGCGAGAAGCCCTCGTACAGCGACGGCACGACCGCGATCTCGGCGCTGGCCAGCAGCGCGGCCAGATCCTCGTCGCTGATCCCGCTGACGAATCTCACCCTGGTGCCAAGGCCAAGGTCGCAGAGCAAACGGTCAGTCGGCCCATCGGGCGTCAGCTTGCTGACCAGGGTCAGCTCGGCGTCGCGCTCGGTGACCAGCTTCGCGTGCGCGCGCAGCAGCGTCGCGACGCCCTTCACCGGCGAGTCGGCGCTCGCCACGGCGACGACGCGACCAGGCACGCGCGGATCGGTCCGCGGGTGGAAGAGCCGGGTGTCGACTCCCAGCGGCACGACGTGAACGTTCTCTGGCGGCACCTTGAAGTCGCGGAGGATGTCGTCCCTGGACGACTCTGAGCCAGTCATGATCGGGCCGACGTTGCGCGCCACCCTGGCCTGCATCCGGACGAACGAGTACCAGCGCCACTTGCTCAGCCGAGAGAATCCGTGTGCGGCATTCAGCTCTATCCTGCGGTCCACGCTGATCGGGTGGTGGATGCTGGTCACCAGCGGCAGCATCTTCGCGATCTGCAGCATGCCGCTGGCCAGCACCTGGTTGTCGTGCACGACGTCGAAGTCGGCCGCTCGCTCCCGCAGTGCGCGCACCACTCTGATGCCGAACGTCCGCGGCTCGGGGAATGCGCCCGTCCACATCGTGGCGACCTCGAGCACGTCGATCCAGTCCCGGTACTCGCGCAGGCCAGGGGTGCGGAACGGGTCCTCATCCCGGTACAGATCGAGGCTAGGAACCTCGCGCAGCACCGGGCCGGGCTCCAGCTCGGGATACGGCTGACCGGAGAAGACCTCGACGTGATGGCCGAGTGCCGCCAGCTCGCGGGACACGTGGCGCAGGTAGATGCCCTGCCCGCCGCAGTGCGGCTTGCTCCGGTAGGACAGCAGCGCGACGCGGAGCGGGCCATCGGACGGCCGGCCGGCCGGTGCGTTGTGCTCGGCGGCGCCGGGCGCCTGCCCTTCAGCTGAGTCGGTGTTCACGCAGGTTCTCGCCTCCTTGTGCGCCGCCGGCTGCCCGGCGACGGGCGACCCGCGTGACCTCCTAGGCGCGAACATTATCAAGCGGGTAACTTGCATGCCCTTTCGCCCCACTCGTAAGCCGGCCTGTCTTAGCTTCAGGTGTGTCTGTAAGCTGCCGCGACGTAGGTAAAACACGGAGGCTCAGCTGACACAACGTGCGCTGATCACAGGGATAACCGGGCAGGATGGTTCTTACCTGGCCGAGCACCTGCACGATCTTGGATATGAGGTATGGGGACTGGTCCGTGGCCAGGCGAATCCGCGGGTCCACCAGCTCCGCCAGCACCTGGGCGACATCCGGCTTGTCCGCGGCGACCTGCTGGATCAGGGCAGTCTGATCTCGGCCGTCGAGCGCGTCCAGCCGGACGAGGTCTACAACCTGGCTGCTATCTCGTACGTGCCGATGTCCTGGCAGCAAGCCGAGCTGACCGGCGAGGTGACCGGCCTCGGAGTCCTGCGGGTGCTCGAGGCGATCAGGGTCTGCAGCGGTATCAGCGCGTCGCGCAGCCCGGGGCGAGGCCAGATCCGGTTCTACCAGGCCTCCACCTCGGAGATGTTCGGGCAGGTCAATGAGTCGCCGCAGAACGAGCTAACCGCCTTCCACCCGCGCAGCCCCTACGGTGTCGCCAAGGTGTACGCGCATCTGCTGACGCAGAACTACCGTGAGTCTTACGGGATGTTCGCGGTCTCGGGCATCCTGTTCAACCACGAGTCACCGCGGCGCGGCCCCGAGTTCCTGCCGAGAAAGGTGTCGCTCGGCGTCGCGAAGATCAAGTTGGGCTACGATCGGCAGCTGCGGCTGGGGAATCTGCACGCCCGCAGGGACTGGGGATTCGCCGGTGACTACGTGCGGGCCATGCAGCTGATGCTGACCCAGGACGAGCCTGCCGACTACGTCATCGGCACGGGCGAGACGCACTCGGTGCAGGAACTGGTCGAGTGCGCGTTTGACGCTGTCGGGCTCGACTGGCGCGACCACGTCGTCACCGATGCCGCCTTCATCCGGCCCGCCGAGGTGGACCACCTGTGCGCCGACTCCGCCAGGGCCCGAGACGAACTGGGCTGGGAGCCGAAAATAGGCTTCGAGGAGCTGATCTCCATGATGGTCGACGCCGACCTGGACCTGCTCGCCTCGGGCGGCAACGCGGGCGACTCCTTCTTTCCCGACGCCTGGTAGCTGTGGTCCAGGGGAATGACCCCTGTCGCACGGTCCCTGGCGGAGGTCAGGCCCGGCCCGCGACAAGCAGGCCGATCAGGTAGGTCAGCCCGGCGGCGCAGGCGGCCAGGAGCAGCTGACGGACGGCCCCGCGCCAGAACGGCCGGGTCGTGATCTTGGCAACCAGGCCGCCGCCGGCGAAGGCGGCCACGGCCGCCAGGATCAGCGCCGCCGCCAGCGAGGAGAAGCCCAGCAGGTAGGGCAGCAGCGGGATCAGCGCGCCGCAGGCGAACGTGAGCAGGGACGCGGCCGCCGCTATGTAAGGCGAGGGCAAGTCCCGGTGATCGACGCCGAGTTCCTCGCGGACATGCACGCGCAACGCTTCCTCGGGGTGGCGCGAAAGCTGGCGGACGAACTTGTCGGCGACGTCGGCGTCGACGCCGCGCATCCGGTACATGGCCGCCAGTTCACGCCGCTCCTCCTCGGCGTTGGTCTCGAGTTCGTAGCGCTCCTTCTCGACCTCGGCCCCGACCAGCTCGTTCTGTGACGAGACCGAGACGTACTCGCCGGTCGCCATCGAGAATGCTCCGGCCGCCAGCCCGGCCAGGACGGTGAGGACGATCGTGTGCCTGGACAGCCCGCCGCCGCCCACGCCCGAGATCAGCGAGACGTTTGTGACCAGGCCGTCCATGGCGCCGAAGACCGCCGGGCGCAGCCAGCCTCCGGACACGTCCCTGTGCTGGTGCCCGATCGGATGCCCAATTGGCCCGCCTTCCGCCCGGCCCGCGGCCGCGGAGGCGGGCGGGTTCGGTCGGGGAGACTCATCTGCTGATGACATGTGCTTGAGCACCTAACGTCGAGCGTTGCCAGATCCGACCCCTTCGCGCTGCCAGTACTCCGCGTAGCGGGCGGTACCGGGGTCGTCCCCCCGAGAGGGTACCCGAGCGGGGGTTACGGGGTCGTCCCCCGAGACCGCCCTAGCCGCCGCAGTCGCGCGGCGCGGTATGGGAGGCCGACCTGCTTGGTCGCAGCATCCCCGATTGACCGCCGGGCCCGATGATCGCCCGGTCGGATTTGCCTACACGCTCTGAGCGTGGAACGCGTCCCGGTAAGACTGCGGCGGGACGCCGACCATGCGCCGGAAGTGGGGCCGCAGCGCGATACCGCTGGCAAAGCCCACCTCGCGCGCGACGGCGTCGATGCCCAGGTCGGTCGCTTCCAGCAGGTGCTGGGCCCTGATGATGCGCTGGGTCAGCAGCCACTGAAGGGCCGAGCTCCCGGTGGCTTGGCGGAATCGACGGTCGAAGCTGCGCCGGCTCATGAGCGCCTGCGCGGCGAGGGCGTCCACATCCAGGCCGGGGTCGTCGAGATGGCGGAGGGCGTAGCCGAGGACGTCGCCCAGCGGATCGCTCGCGGGGTCCGCGGGCAGCGGTCGGTCGATGTACTGCGCCTGGCCTCCTGCCCGCTGCGGCGGGACGACCATCCGCCTGGCTATCGCGTTCGCGATCCCCGCGCCGAATCGCTGGCGAACCAGATGCAGGCAGGCGTCGATGCCCGCGGCCGTGCCGGCCGAGGTGAGAACGTCGCCGTCGTCGACGAACAGGACGGACGCGTCGACTCGCACGTCCGGGTACCGACGGGCGAGCGCGGGCGCATGCCTCCAGTGCGTGGCCGCGCGTCGGCCGTCGAGGATACCGGCCGCCGCTAGCACGAACGCGCCAAGGCACAGGCCAACAACCGTGGCTCCGTCCGCGTGGGCGGCGGCCAGCGCTTCGAGCGCGGCCCGTGGCGGGCGCTGGGCCGGGTCCCGCCAGCTGGGGACGATGACGATGGCGGCGTCGTCAAGCGCGGCGAGGTCGTAGGGAGCAATCATCTCGATGCCAGCTGTGGTTCTGAGTCGGCCGGGCTCGCCCGCGACCGGCCGCACGTCGAAGCGCGGTACGCCCGACTCGCTCCGGTCGACGCCGAAGACGCTGATCGGGACGCTCGTCTCGAACATTGGCTGGCCGTCGAACACCAGCACAGCGATCCCCAGCGGGTCTCGCTTACCCATCCGTGCATCCTCCCCGCACCGCGGATCTGGCTGGCTTGAATATATCGCAACATGGCTTTCAAGCCACTTCCGGGCACCTGGGCCGCGGACCAGGATCGACTGTCATGACCATCGGTGCGCAACTAATAACGATCGATGCCGTCGGCGGGCCCACCGCGATCATCGAGATCGCCGGACTACGCCTGCTGACCGATCCCACCTTCGATCCGCCGGGCCAGTACACCGTGGCTGGCCGGGTGCTCGTGAAGACGGCCAGGCCGGCCCTTCAGCCGGCCGATGTCGGCCGGGTCGATGCGGTCCTGCTCTCACACGATCAGCACGTGGACAATCTCGACGTGACCGGCCGCGAGTTCCTGGCCGGAGCGCCGATCGTGCTGACGACCGCCGAGGCGGCCGGACGTCTCGGAGCAGGCAGCCGGCCGCTGGCTCCGTGGCGGCATTTCGATCTTGTCGGGCCAGGTGGCGGCACGCTCCGGGTAACCCGGGTGCCGGCCCGCCACGGCCCGGCCGGATCAGAGCCCGTGGTTGGCGAGGTTGCTGGTTTCGTGCTGACCGGCGCGGGGCTGCCAAGCGTGTACGTAAGCGGCGACAACGCCTCGTTGGACGTCGTGTGCGCTATCGCCAGGCGCGTCGGCCGCGTCGATGTCGCCGTGCTGTTCGCCGGGGCCGCTCGCACGACCCTCGCGGGCGGCGCGCACCTCACGCTGACCAGCGCGCAGGCGGCGGAAGCGGCGCGCATCCTGAACGCCACGCGGGTCGTGCCGCTGCACTTCAACAGCTGGCAGCATTTCACCGAGGGCGGCGAGGACTTGCTGCGCGCGTTTGCTGCCGCCGGGCTGGCCGACCGGCTGACCCTGCTGGCTCCCGGCGAGCGGGCCGAGATCTAACGAGCCGATCCCGGCGAGCAGTGCCAGCTGTGGTGCGCTGGCGAGACTGGGCTCGCCGGGATCGGCCCGCCAAGAGTGGACGCAGTGCGTCAGCTCTTCGTGGCGTTGTAGAGGAAGATGTGCCCGATCGCCGTCGGGTAGGCGCCGGTAACCGTCGTCGCGGTGGCGGTCAGGTAGTTGTAGAAGTAGGCGTAGATGATCGGCGTCTCGTTCAGCAGCAGCGTCTCGATCTGGCCGGCTAGCGAGCGCTGCGTGCTCAGGTCGACGGCCGCGATGTACTGTGCGGACAGCTTGTCGTACTGGGCGTTGTTAAAGTGGGCCGCGTTCCACGACCCGGTGCCGGTCTTGGCGTTGATCGTCTGCAGCGGTGCGGTCAGGAACACGTTGGGCACGCTGCGGTGACCGTAGTCGACCAGGCTCATCGTGGCGTCCAGCCAGTTGGAGCTGCCGAACTCGGCCGAGCCGTAGTAGGCCGTCTCCGACTGTATCTTCACCGCGATATCCACGCCGATGGCCTTAGCCGACTGCGCCACGATCTGCGCGAAATCCGGGATCTCCAGCAAGTCGACGCCGATGAGCTGCGTGGAGAAGCCGCTGGCGTGCCCGGCCGCAGCCAGCAGCGACTTTGCTTTCGCGATGTCCTGGGCGCGCTGCGGGACGGTGGTGTTGGTGGAGGGGAAGACGGGCGCGAACGGGCTGTCGTTGCCGAGATCGGCGTAGCCCTTGAACAGCGCGGTGATGATCGCTGGCCGGTTGAGCGTCAGCGCGACGGCCTGGCGGACCCTGGGGTCGGTAAACGGCGCGACGTCGCAGCGCATGGACAGCTCACGGTGCGCGCTCGACTTCAGCTTGATCACGTTGTAACCGCCGGAGAGCAGCTGCTCGCCGCCGGTAACCGAGAACTGACCGAGGACGTCGATCGTCCCGCTGACGAGGGCGCTGATGCCCGCGGGCTCGCTGGCGTAGAACGTGAAATTGGTGCCGGCCGGCTTTGCCTTCGTGCCCCAGTACTTGTCGTTGCGGGCGAATGTCGCGCCGGTGTTGACCGTGTAGGTCTTCATCACGAACGGGCCGGTGCCGATGAACGAGCTCTGCCACTTAGCCGGGCTGTAGCCGCTCGGCAGGATGATCATGTTGTAGTTGTCGGAGGACGTCAGGTACGGGAAGTTGCCGTTCGGCGCCTCGAGGTGGAACTCCACGGTGTAGTCACCGGTCTTGACCACTCCGGATGGGTCAAGCACGCCGCCGAGGGCCGACAGCGCGTTCCCGCCGGTCTTGGTGTTGCTCTGTAGCTGATAGGTGTACACGACGTCGTCGGCGGTGAGCGGCTGCCCGTTGCTGAACGTGACCCCTTGGCGGATGTTAAAGGTCCATACGTCCGCGGTGGAGTTGGACGACCAGCTCGTGGCCAGCTGGGGCTGGAGCGTCAGGGTCTGGTCGGAGAACGTGAGGTACTCGCCCGTCTGGCCGAGCATGTCCAGGCCGCCCTGGTCATCGATCGTGATCGGGTTGATGGCGCCGGACGGCGTCGTGATCCCGACGTTGATCGTCACGTTTGACGCGACGGCCTTGCTCGAGGAACTCGGAGCAGGGCTCGACGAGCCGCAGGCGGCCAGGATGCCGCCAAGTACCGGTGCCGATATGCCGACGAGGGCGCCGCGGCGCAGCAGTTCGCGCCGGGACATCCGGCCGGCGACGAACTCATCGATGACATGGTTGGCGACCTCGTTCTGGCCCGCCCGCAGGCGGCTGAGCTGGTCATTATGTTGCGTCACGGAGTCCTCCTCGGAACCTCCATCCGGTGGCGCGCACGCCGCCGGTTCGAATGAACGGAAAGGTCGGCCAGGTGGCCGTGTTGTCACGACACGGTTCCCGCGCCCTGCAAGCTCGTGAGCTCGTCGATCGGTATGTGGCAGCTGATCAGGTGTCCGGGCTCGGCCTCGGCCAGCGGCGGCTCGGCCGACTCGCAGATACCCGAGGACAGCCGACGCGGGCAGCGGGTGTGGAACACGCAACCCGACGGCGGGTCGGCGGCGGACGGGATCTCACCAGACAGCCGGATCCGGCTGCCGCGAGTGCCATCCAAGCTCGGCACCGCGGACAGGAGCGCCTCGGTGTAGGGGTGATGCGGTCCGCTGAACACTCGCTCGGCCGGCCCCACCTCCATTACCCGGCCCAGATACAGCACGACGATCCGGTCGGACAGGTATCGGACGAGCCCGAGGTCATGCGAGATGAACAGATAGGTCACCTGCTCCTTCGCCTGCAGGTCGGCGAGCAGGTTGAGGATGGCGGCCTGGACCGACACGTCCAAGGCCGAGGTCGGCTCGTCGCACACCACGATGGCCGGACCGCCGCCGAAGGCGCGGGCGATGGCCACCCGCTGCTTGAGGCCGCCGGATAGCTGGCGAGGCCGCAACGCCAGATGCCGCTCCTCCAGGCGGACTGACCTGACCAGGTCCATGAGCCGTTCTCGCAGCCGCGCGCCCGACAGCCCGGCGAGCTTGACCAGCGGCCTGCTGATGAGACGCCGGACCGTGTGGCGCCGGTTCAGCGCCGAATCCGGATTCTGGAAGACAATCTGTATTGCCTGCAGCTGCTCGCGGCCGCGGTGCCCGGCGTCCCCCGCGACGGCGTGGCCGCCCAGCTCGACGGTGGCGCCAGGATCCGGGGAGGTCAGGCCGAGCAGGACCCGCGCCAGCGTGGTCTTGCCGCTGCCCGACTCGCCGACCACGCCGAGCGTCTCGCCGCGCTGCACGGCCAGGCTGACCCCGCGCAGCGCCTGCACCGGTCCGCCTCTGGGAGCGAAGGTCTTCGACAGATCGCGGATGGTGATGACCGGAGTGGCCCCAGGCTGTGCCGCCGATCGCAGCTCGACGTCCACGGGCGTGTTGCGAGGAAGGTCAGCAGTTTGCTCATGCCGGTAGCAGCGCGAGGTGTGCCCGTCACCGAGAACGAATGCCGGCGGCGGAGCCTCACGGCACTGCTCCTCGGTGATGGGGCAGCGGGGCGCGAATACGCAGCCGGGCAGCGTGTGCCCCGGCTGGGGCAGGAAGCCGGGGATCGAGTCCAGCCGGCCGTGATCCTTGCGCTGGCCGCGGCGCGGTATGCAGCGCAGCAGCCCGACGGTGTAGGGGTGCCTCGGCTCGGCGAAGAGCTGGCTGGCAGGTCCTTCCTCCACCAGTTCCCCCGCGTACAGCACCCCGACCCGGTCGCACATCTTCGCAATGACGGCCAGGTTGTGGCTGATGAACAGCACCGAGCTATTCAGCTGCGCGCGCAGGCTGGAGATCAGGTCGAGAACCTCAGCCTCGACCGTCGCGTCGAGTGCGGTCGTCGGCTCGTCCAGGATCAGGAGCGCGGGCTCGGCCGCGATGGCCATCGCGATCACGACCCGCTGAGCCATGCCGCCCGACAGCTCGTGCGGGTAGCGCTCCATGACCCGCTTCGGGTCGGCGATCTGCACCTTCCGCAGCATCTCGGCCGATCGTTCGGCGGCGTCGGACTTGCCGAGTCCGGCGATCTCGTAGACCTCGGCGACTTGCCTGCCGACCCGGATCGACGGGTTCAGCGCCTTGCCCGGCTCCTGGTAGACCATGGAGACGGTGTGCGCGCGCAGATCGCGCAGCTCGGCCGGCCCCATCCGCATAGGATCCGCGCCGTCGATGCGGATTGAGCCGGCGCTCACCCGGCCGTTGCGCGGCAGGTACCTGGTCAGCGTCAGGGCGACCGTTGTCTTGCCCGAGCCTGACTCGCCGACCAGCCCGTACGACTCGTTCCTGCCGATCTCGAAGGAGACGTTCTTCAGCGCGAGCCGGTCCCGGCCACGGACGCGGTAGGTGACGTCCATGCCCTCGACCAGCAGCGCCGGCCGTCCGGCGTCGTCGGATCCCTGGTTGGCGGCAGGAGCGAGGGCGGTCATCCGGCCAGCACCCGCTCGACCGAATCGGCCACCAGGTTGATGGCGATCACCAGGGATGCGATCGCCAGTGCCGGGAAGAGCGTCTCCCACCAGTAGCCCGCGCCGATCACGTCGTAGTTGGCGTTGATGTCCGATCCCCAGCTGGGCGTGGACGGGTCCACACCGAACCCCAGGAACGCCAGCGTGGCCAGCGTGAATATCGCATAGCCGAGCCGGACGGTGAACTCGACCAGCACGGTCGGCATGACGTTCGGCAGAATCTCCACAAACATCACCCGGAGCCGGCCCTCGCCGAGCAGGCGGGCAGCCGGCAGGTAGTCGAGCTGGCTCTCCACCTG
>JASIBJ010000760.1 GCA_030045215.1 Streptosporangiaceae bacterium
CCTCCTCTGCGTGATCGGCAGGATCGCGTTCCCTCGAGTATCCGGCTCCCAGCGGGCCGCCGCTGGCCGCGACCACCACGGCTCCCACGGAGAACGCCGAGGCCGATGGCGGACAGCAATAGGAGAGCTCGATCGCCTCAAGCAGCCACCGACGGTCAGCGTCGGAAGAGGCCGGATGTGGCACGTGAGGCTCCTGGTGCGAAAGTGAAAGACAAAGGTACCTGACGCGTCACAGCCAGGCCAGCCGGTGGTTTACTGACACAGGGATTCCGACCGACCGGCGACCCCCGGCCGACTCAGGGCCTCCGACCGACCGGCGACCCCCGGCCGACTCAGGGCCTCCGACCGACCGGCGACCCCCGACTGACTCAGAGCCTGCAACCGGGCGTCGACCTCCGATTGTTCGATTCATAGGATCACAGGATATTTAGGTAGAAACGGTGATACAGCGGTTATGGCGGCCACTCTTGGGACTCACGGACATTCTGGTACTCAAGGGCACCTGCGGTCTACCGAGACCTTCGACACCCTTAACCCGGCAACGTCGGAAGTGATCGCCACCTTCCCCGTCTACGGCGAGCAGGATGTCAACGACGCCGTCGAGCGAGCTCGCCAGGCCGCGCGCTGGTGGGCCGATCTGGGCTGGAAGGGCCGCCAGCAGCGGCTGCTGGCCTGGAAATCCCACCTGACCCGGTACATCGGCCGGCTATCCGAGCTGGTCCATACCGAGACCGGCAAGCCGCTGGGCGACGCTCAGCTGGAGATCTTGCTGGCCGTCATCCACATCGACTGGGCGGCCAGGAACGCCAGGAAGGTCCTCGGGCCGCGCCGGGTCCGCAGCGGCCTCGTGGCCCTGAATCAGGCGGCGACGCTTGAGTACCTGCCGCTCGGCATTGTCGGCGTGATCGGCCCGTGGAACTATCCGGTCTTCACCCCGATGGGCTCCATCGCCTACGCCCTGGCCGCCGGGAACGCGGTCGTCTTCAAGCCCAGCGAGCTCACTCCGGCGGTTGGCAGCTGGCTGGTCAGCTCGTTCGCCGAGGTCGTGCCCGAGCAGCCGGTGCTCCAGCTGGTCACTGGCATGGGCCAGACCGGGGACTACCTCGCCCGCAGCGCGGTGAACAAGATCGCGTTCACGGGCTCCGCGGCGACCGCCAGGAAGGTGATGGCCGCCTGCGCGACCAACCTCACGCCGCTGGTGGCCGAGTGCGGCGGCAAGGACGCGTTCATCGTCGGCGCGGACGCCGATCTGGATGCGGCGGCCGACGCCTGCGCCTGGGGCGCGCTGTCCAACGCCGGGCAGACGTGCGTGGGCGTGGAGCGGGTGTACGTGGCCCAGGGGGTGTACCACACGTTCCTGGAGAAGCTCACCGACCGGGTGACCAGGGTCAGGCCGGGTGAGGACCGGGAGGCCGACTATGGCCCGATGACGCTGCCGGGACAGGCCGAGGTCATTGAGAAGCACATCGCCGACGCGCTGGCGCGCGGTGGCCGGCCAGTCGTGGGCGGTATCGCCAGCATCCGCCGGCCCTACGTCGGACCGGTGATCCTGGCCGACGTGCCCGAGGAGAGCAAGGCGGTCACCGACGAGACCTTCGGCCCGACGATCACCATTGCCAGGGTGGCCGACCTGGACGAGGGCGTCGAGCGGGCGAACGCTAGCCGTTACGGGCTCGGCGGCACCGTGTTCGCCAAGAACCGGAAGGCGGCAATGGCGGCCGCTCGATCGCTGCGCAGCGGCATGACCGCGGTCAACTCCGTCATCTCGTTCGCCGCCGTCCCGTCGCTGCCGTTCGGCGGCTCCGGGGATTCCGGCTTCGGCCGCATCCACGGCGCCGACGGGCTGCGCGAGTTCGCCCGGCCTAAGGCCATCACCCGCCAGCGGATGAGGCCGCCGGTCAACCTGACGTCGTTCACGCGGACCGACGCTGACCTGAGGAAGATCCTTAACATCGCCAGGGTGCTGCATGGCAAGCGCTACAAGTGAGCGCCGGACACCCCTCGTTCCCCGCCGATAACCAGAACGGACGTCAGGACGAGGCGGCGAGGGCCATCTCGGCCGGATCGACGGGGGCCAGCGGGGCACGGCCCTGGATCAGGTCGGCCGCCCGCTCGGCGATGGCGATCGTCGGCGCATTGGTGTCGCCGCGCGGGACGGTCGGCATGACTGACGCGTCCACGACACGCAGGCCCTGGACCCCCCGCACCCGAAGCTCAATGTCAACGACGCTCGCCAGCTTGCTGGCGGCCAGGCGCGAGTCGCCGCCCATCGCGCACGTGCCGACCGGGTGGTACGCGGAGCTCAGGTCGCCCCGTACCCACTCGCGCAGGTCGGTGTCGGTGCGCACGCTCCCGCCCGGCGCAAGGTCGGACTTGATCATCTTGCGCAGCGGTCGGGCCGCGGCGAACTCGCGGACCATCGCGACGCCCCCGACAAGCGGGTCGATGTCCGAGCTATCGGACAGGTAGGACGGGTCGATCGCGGGCTTGTGCCGCGGATCGTTGCTGCGGAGCCTGATGCGGCCGCGACTGCCGACCGAGACGAGCGTGACCAGGACGGACAGCGCGCGGCTCGCCGGGTCGGCGAGCCCGCCGTCCCCGTAGGGGACCGGGAGCACGTGCCACTGGATGTCAGGCGCGGGCAGCGCCGGATCCGTGCGGGCGAAACCCCCGGCCTCGGCGATGTTGGTCGTCATCGGGCCGGTGTGGGTGATCTGCCAGCGGGCCAGGTTGCGCGCGCCGCTCATCTCCCACAGGCCGCGCGACCTGGGCGCGCTCCACACCGTCGTCACGACCGGGTGATCAGACAGGTTGCCGCCAACGCCGGGGCTGTCGGCGACCACCTCGATGCCGTGCTCGATCAGGTGCGTCGCCGGCCCGATGCCGGACAGCATCAACAGCTGCGGACTGCCGATCGCGCCGGCCGACAGGATGACCTCAGACTCGGCCGTCGCCAGCTCCTCCACGCCGCGCCGCAGGTAGCGAACGCCTGTGGCATGTCCGTTCTCGACGATCAAGCTGGTGACCAGGGCATCTGTGTGCACCGCCAGGTTCGCGCGGCCGGCCGCCGGATGCAGGTAAGCATCGGCCGCCGACCAGCGGCGCCCGCCCCGCTGCGTGACCTGGTAGAAGCCCACGCCATCCTGGCGCGGACCGTTGAAGTCGTCGTTGGCCTGCAGGCCACAGCTCCGGGCGGCAGCAACGAATGCGCCGGTCAGATCGCTCTTGTAGCGGAGGTCCTGGACGCTGAGCGGGCCGGTCGCGCCGTGGTAGGCCGAGGCTCCCCTGGAGTTGCTCTCCGCGCGCAGAAAATACGGCAGCAGATCGGTGTAGCCCCAGCCCTCGCAGCCGTAGTCGTCGCGCCAGGTGTCGAAGTCGTACCGGCTGCCGCGTATGTAGATCATCGCGTTGATCGATGACGATCCGCCGAGCACCCGCCCCCGCGGCCAGTACACCGACCGACCGCCCGCGCGATCCTGCGGCACCGTCTGGAGGTCCCAGTCGTAGGCGCTCTTGAACAGCAGGTTGGTCATCGCGGGGATGTGGATCTCGGCCGTGTCATCGGGCGGTCCTGCCTCAAGCAGCAGCACCCGGGCATCCGGGTTCTCGCTCAGCCGCGAGGCCAGCACGCAGCCGGCACTGCCGGCCCCAACGATGATGTAGTCGTACATGGCCAAACCCTTCCGACTCGGCCAGGAAACCGAGGAATACCCTACTAAGCCGCATGATCATCTCGGAGACCGAGCCACCCGATCCTGGCCGCCTCCCCACACCCACCGGGGCCGGCTGGCGAGGCAAGGCTACCGGGGGCCGCCGGTGCCGACTCGGCTTTTCATGCCGTAACCACCCTAATTCGGGGCTGATCATCTCGACTTTGCGGGTTCAGGCCGAAAGCCACTTGGTGTACCGGGGCGGACGGGCAGACCGGCTCAGTTGGGGAACGGGCCAGACATAAGTGCGCTCCCGGCCAAAAGTGGCCGGGAGCGCACTTCCCCCCACCGTTGCGGCCGGCCCGATTCCGGCGGGCCCCCGAGAACCGCCGGAACTAACAGGCAAGGCCGCGAGCCGCTAAGCGGCTCACTCCGGGGCTGTTACGGCCCGGAGGTCTCTGTGACCAAAATGCCCGCAACAACCTCGCCGGGCGATCACAACTCCTATCACGCTTAGTATCTACACGATCTCACATCGTGTTCGCCTTGTGAATACCCCAGGTCAGAGGTACTACACACGGAAGATCCGCCAAACCACACTGGTTCGCCGCAGGTCGGCCGGCCCGTCACGCCAAATTACGGACATGTTCATCGTGAGTTGCTGGACAGTCGGCCTCGCCGCCTTAGGCAGGTTCAGCCCCGGCCCCTTGCGCGGTCCGGCGCACCCCGGTCTGCGACCCCCGAGCCGGCCAGCCGGCGCCCGGCTGGCTATCGGACAGCCGGTACCGTGGGGCCATGCCCGCAGAACGTGATACGCCCGTCGTCCTCTCCCGGATCTATACCAGAACCGGCGATGACGGAACGACAGCACTCGGCGACATGAGCCGCGCCCGCAAGACGGATCCGCGGCTGGCCGCGTACGCGGACACCGACGAAGCCAACTGCGCGATCGGCGTCGCGATCACGATGGGCCAGCTACCCGACGACGTCCGCCAGGTGCTCCTCAAGATCCAGAACGAGCTCTTCGATGTCGGGGCCGACCTGTGCAACCCGGTGACCGAGAACCCTGCCTATCCCTCGCTACGGGTCGACGAGAGCTACATCAGCGGGCTCGAGCAGGCCTGCGACCAGTTCAACGAGGGCCTTCCGGTGCTCCGCAGCTTCGTGCTGCCAGGCGGGAGCGCAGCCTCGGCCCTGCTGCACGTGGCCAGAACGGTCGTCCGGCGGGCCGAGCGCAGCACCTGGGCGGCGATAGAAGCGCACGGTGACGCGATGAACCCGCTCACGGCCAAGTACCTGAACCGGCTCTCCGACCTGCTGTTCATCCTGGCCCGCCGAGCGAACGAACCCGATGGCGACCTGCTCTGGAGGCCGGGCGGAGAGCGCTAGGACCAGCGCGGATCTGGTCCGGAGCAAATCCCGGCGAGAGGCCGTCAGCACGGCCGCAGTCAGACGAGGCGCCGTCAGCACGCCCGCAAGTAAATCGTGATCACGCCCGCAAGTAGAACTGCGGTGAGGACTCCAGCCAGGCCAGCAGCCCGGTCAGTGCCGCCTCGGTCATGGCCAGTTCAACCAGCCGCTGGCCCGCTGGCGCTGCTCGGGCCCGAGGCCCCGCCAGCGAGGCGCACTCCGCGATGATCACACCCGGCCCGAGCCGCGCCGCCTCAGCGGGTGTCGCCGGCCTGGTGCGCAGTATGCGCAGCTCGGCCCGGTTGAACACGACGTCGGGTCGCGGGAGGAAGCTCAGCGATCGGTGCCAGCTCAGCTGGCCGCGCTGGTACTCGGCCAGCCCGTGCCGCCAGGGCGCGGCCGAGCCTCTGCGCAGCCCGCATTCGACCACCCCGCCGCGTCGGCCGATCAGCGCGCCGGACGATCAGCGCGGCTGCGGCTACCGCGAGCGCCGCGAGGGTGAGGGCAACCGCGACGACAAGCTGACCTGGCACTCGTTCTCTGCCCGCGCCGTTCGACTGACCTGATCAGCCGGACTGACCTGCGGCGTGCAGCAGCGCACGGTAATACCGCACGTCCGCCGGCTCCTCTGGCCCGCCCGCGGCCAGGCCCGCCGCCTCCAGGGCGCGGTCCAGCTCGGCCTGAACCACCTGGACGCTCACGTCCGAGCCGAGTTGAGCCTGCCTGGCCAGGATCGAAACCCGGTTGTCGGCCATCGAGAGAAACCCGCCCGTGACTGCGGCAAATACGTCGCCATCGCTCGAGTCCTGCGGGCGGATCTGGACGGTGCTGCCCTCGGCCAGGATCCCGATCACGGGCGCGTGGTTGGTCAGGAGCCCGATCTCACCGTCGAGCGTCCTGGCGACGACCATCTCGGCTTCGCCCGCCCAGATCTCGCCCTCGGGCTGCACAAGCTCGACGCGCAAGGTCACGACCGCACCCCGCTCGGCTCCGCCGCGCCGACTGCGATCGTCGTGCTCATTCCGCGCGACCCCGTCACGACCGCTCCATGTCCTTGGCCTTCCGCTCGACGTCCTCGATGCCGCCGACCATGAAGAACGCCTGCTCAGGGACGTGGTCGTACTTGCCTTCGCAGATCGCCTTGAACGAGGCGACCGTGTCGGCCAGCGACACGAACACTCCGGGCTGGCCGGTGAACTGCTCGGCCACGAACATCGGGTGGGACAGGAACCTCTCAATGCGCCGGGCCCGCTGCACCGTCACCTTGTCCTCTTCAGACAGCTCGTCGACACCCAGGATCGCGATGATGTCCTGGAGCTCGGCGTAGCGCTGGAGGATCCGCTGCGTCTCCCGCGCGACGTCGTAGTGCTCCTGGCCGACGTAGGCGGCGGCAAGGATGCGCGAGGTCGACTGCAGCGGGTCCACCGCCGGGAAGATGCCCTTCTGGGTGATCTCACGCGACAGCGCCGTCGTGGCGTCCAGGTGCGCGAACACGGCCGACGGCGCCGGGTCGGTGTAGTCGTCCGCCGGCACGTAAATCGCCTGCATGGAGGTGATCGAATGACCGCGGGTCGAGGTGATCCGCTCCTGCAGCTGGCCCATCTCGTCGGCCAGCGTCGGCTGGTAGCCCACCGCCGACGGCATCCGGCCGAGCAGCGTCGAGACCTCCGAGCCGGCCTGCGTGAACCGGAAGATGTTGTCAATGAACAGCAGCACGTCCTGACCCTGGACATCGCGGAAGTACTCGGCCATGGTCAGTGCCGACAGCCCGACGCGCAGCCTGGTGCCGGGCGGCTCATCCATCTGGCCGAACACGAGCGCGGTGTCCTTGATGACGCCCGAGTCGGTCATCTCCAGGAACAGGTCATTGCCCTCACGAGTCCGCTCACCGACGCCGGCGAAGCAGGAGACGCCACCGAAGTTCTTGGCGACCCTCGTGATCATCTCCTGGATCAGCACGGTCTTGCCCACGCCCGCACCGCCGAACAGGCCGATCTTCCCGCCCTTGACGTACGGGGTCAGCAGGTCGATGACCTTGATCCCCGTCTCCAGGATCTCGGTGCGCGGCTCTAGCTGATCGAACTCCGGCGGGTCGCGGTGGATGCTCCACCGCTCGGTGATGTCCAGCGAGGCCTTCGGAACGTCGAGCGGGTCGCCGAGCACGTTGAACACGTGGCCCTTGGTCACATTACCGACGGGAACGGTGATGGGCTCGCCGGTGTCGGTGACCGCGGCCCCGCGGATCAGGCCGTCGGTCGGCTGCATCGAGATGGCCCGCACGGTGTCGTCGCCAAGATGCTGCTCGATCTCCAGGGTCAGCGTTCTGGTGGTCTCGCCAAGCTGCACGTCCACATGAAGCGCGTTGTAGATCTCTGGCATTTCCTCGGTCGCGAACTCGACGTCCACGACGGGGCCGATCACCCGGGCTACCCGGCCCGTGGCTGCGCTGCTGGCCGACCCGCCGGCTGCTGTGGTGTCTGCGGTAGCGGTCATGTTGCTGCTCACTTACTCCCTGTTCGCGGCGGCTAGTGCGTTCGCCCCGGCCACGATCTCGCTGATTTCCTGAGTGATCTCGGCCTGCCGTGCCTTGTTCGCATCCCTGGTGAGCTGCTCGATCAGCTCGTTCGCGTTGTCCGTAGCCGACTTCATTGCCCGCCGCCGCGCCGCTATCTCGGACGCGGCCGACTCCAGCAGCGCGTGGAACAGCCTGCTCTCCACATACCACGGCAGGAGCGCATTGAGAACATCCGGCGGCGACGGCTCGAACTCGTAGATCGGCATCGGCCCGCTTGGCGGTGGCTCGTCAGTCTCTTCTATATGCAGTGGCAGGAGCCGACGGACGACTGCCCGCTGCGTCAGCATGGAAATGAACTCGGTGTAGACGACGTGGATCTCGTCCACGCCCTCCTCCTGCGCCGGACGACCGTAGGCGTCGAGCAGCGCTGCGGTGATCTCGGCCGCGTTCCCCGGCCTGGGGGTATCAGAAAAACCGCTCCACTCCGCGGCAACCTCACGGTTGCGGAACCGGTGCCACCCGATGCCCTTGCGGCCGGCCACAAATGTCACGGGGTCAACGCGGTCGGTTTCCAGCTTCGTGCGCAGACCCTGCGCCTCGCGCAGCACGTTGGAGTTGAAGCCGCCGCAGAATCCCCGGTCGCTGGTCAGGATCAGGACCGCGGCCCTGGCCGGGTTCTCGACCGGCCGGGTCAGCGGATGGTCGACATTGGCCGACCGGCTGACAACGGCCTCGACCGCCCTGGTGATCTCCCGCGCGTACGGCTGCGCCGCGTGCAGTCGCTGCTGCGCCTTGATGATGCGAGAAGACGCAATGAGCTCCTGGGCGCGCGTGATCTTGGCGGTGGACTGCACACTGCGGATCCGCCGCCGTACCGCGCGAAGCTGGGCTGCCATGGTGTGTGCTCCCGCCCTAGTGGGTCTCGGCCGGGGGTGGCGTGACGGGGCGTCGCTTGATCGTCTCCTGATCCACACTTTCGTCGGCCAGCGCCTCGGCCGGCTCCTCGGTGACAAGCAATTCGCCGTCGCTCTTCTCGAACCCGCGCCGGAAGTCGTCGATCGCATCCTTGAGCGCGACGACGGTCTCGTCCTTCAGATCGCCGGTCTCCCGGATCGCGTCGTAAATGCCGGGCCGGTTGAGCTGGATGTCGTCGAGGAACTCGCTCTCGAACCGGCGGACGTCCTCTACCGGCACGTCGTCGAGATAACCATTGGTGCCGGCCCAGACCGAGACCACCTGGCGCTCCACCGGGTACGGGCTGTACTGCGGCTGCTTAAGCAGCTCGACCAGGCGCGCGCCCCGGTCGAGCTGGGCACGCGAAGCCGGGTCCAGGTCAGAGGCGAACGATGCGAACGCCTCCAGGTCACGGTACTGCGACAGCGCGAGCTTCAGGCCGCCCGCGACCTTCTTCATCGCCCTGATCTGCGCGTCACCGCCGACGCGCGACACCGAGATGCCGACGTTGATGGCGGGCCTGACGCCGGAGTTGAACAGGTCAGACTCCAGGAAGATCTGGCCGTCGGTGATGGAGATGACGTTCGTCGGGATGTAGGCCGACACGTCGTTGGCCTTGGTCTCGATGATCGGCAGCCCGGTCATCGACCCGCCGCCCATCTCGTCGGACAGCTTCGCGCAGCGCTCGAGTAGGCGCGAGTGCAGGTAGAACACGTCACCGGGGTAGGCCTCGCGGCCTGGCGGGCGACGTAGCAGCAGCGAGATCGCGCGGTACGCCTCGGCCTGCTTGGTGAGGTCGTCGAACACAATCAACACGTGCTTGCCCTGGTACATCCAGTTCTGGCCGATGGCCGAGCCGGTGTAGGGCGCGATGTACTTGTAACCGGCCGGGTCGGATGCCTGGGCCATCACGATCGTGGTGTATTCCAGCGCGCCCGCGTCCTCCAGGGCAGCGCGGACCGACGAAATCGTTGAGCCCTTCTGGCCGACAGCGACGTAGATGCAGCGGACCTGCCGGGCCGGGTCGCCCGAGTCCCAGTTCTGCTTCTGGTTGATGATCGTGTCGATCGCGATCGTCGTCTTGCCGGTCTGGCGGTCTCCGATGATGAGCTCGCGCTGGCCCCGGCCTATCGGGGTCATGGCGTCGATGGCCTTGATGCCGGTCTGCAGCGGCTCGGCGACCTTCTTGCGCTGGACCACCGACGGAGCCTGCAGCTCGAGCTGGCGCAGTTCAAGGGCGCCCTGGATCGGGCCGAGGCCGTCCAGGGGCGCGCCTAGCGGGCCGACCACGCGGCCGAGGTACCCGTCGCCGACCGGCACCGAGAGCACCTCGCCGGTCCGCTTGACCCGCTGGCCTTCCTCGATTTGATAGAACTCGCCAAGGATGACGACGCCGATCTCCCGGACGTCGAGGTTCAGCGCGATGCCGCGCGTACCGTCCTCGAACTCCAGCAGTTCGTTCGCCATGGCCGAGGGCAGGCCGGAGACCCTCGCGATGCCGTCGCCACACTCGACGACGGCGCCGACCTCCTCGGTGGAGGCGGTTCCGGGCTCGTAAGCCTCGACGAAACGCTCGAGAGCGCTCCGGATCTCTTCCGGCCGGATTGTCAGCTCCGCCATCTTCCTCGTGTCCTTCTCGTCTTTCTCGTCTTTGTCAGGTGTCTGCGTCTGTAGTTCTTGTTGTTCGCCAGCCGGCTCCTGCTCCTGCTGACCGCGCGACTCAGGCTCCTCCGGACCGGGCCGGTCCGGTTCCTCAGGCTGCGCCGGCTCCTTGCCCACCTACGCCACCAGTCTGCGCCGCGCCTCGGCTAGCCGGGTGGCCACGCTGCCGTCAATCAGGTCGTCTCCAATCCTGACCGTCATCCCGCCCGCCACCTTAGGATCGAGGACCACGTTCAGATGAACCTGGTGCCCGTACGCGGTGCCGAGCGCGGCGGCAAGCCGGCTGCGCTGCCGGTCGGTCAGCGGGATCGCAACATGCACCTCGGCGACGAGCCGTTCACGCCTGCGGGCCGCGAGCCTCGCGTACTCCTCCAGGCTTACATCCAGGCTGCGCCCGAGCGGGTTGACGGCCGCCTGGGTGATCAGGCGCAGCGCCTCCGGGGTCACCTTGGCGGCCAGCAGGTCATCGAGCAGTTCGCGCTTCGCGGTGGCCGGTAGGAACGGGTTCGTCAGCGCGATCCGCAGGTCTGGCTCGCTGGCCACGACGCGACCGAACCGGAAAAGCTCATCCTCCAGATCATCCAGCCGGCCTTCGTGCTCGGCGGCGGCGACGATCGCTTGCGCGGCAAGTTGCTCGACCGCATCGGTCAGGTCTCCGGGAGCCGACCACCGGGCCGCGGCCACGGCCGCGATGAGGCCCGCGGCGGCGTCACCGACCTTGCCGCCGAACACGGCCATGGCAAGATCGGCCCGGGCCTGGTCGGAGCGGGACGGATCGCTGAGGGCCCGGCGCAGCGCAGGCTGAGTGGCCAGCACGCCCGCCGCGGCGAACAACTCGTTGCCGAGCCCGGTCGCTACCTGCGGGTCGCCGGCTAGCGGCTCGAGCCGTTCCTCGACCTCGGCAATGGAGGTCCTGCTCACGCCCCTCATGACGATGACCGGGCTCCCGACGCCGTGCTCTGGCTGGAATCGAGGTCGGCGAGGAACCGATCGACAACCCGGCTCTGCCTGGCCTCATCCTCTAGCGACTCCCCAACGATCTTGCTGGCCAGTTGAACGGCCAGGGTGCCGACCTCGGCCCGCAGCGAGGCGAACGCCTGCTGGCGATCGGCGTCGATCTGCGTATGCGCCGCCGCGATAATCCGCCTGGCCTCTTCCTCGGCCTCCTGGCGCTTCTCGGCAATGATCCTGGCACCTTCCTCAAGTGCCTGCTCGCGCTGCCGCGCCGCATCGTGCCTGGCTTCGGCGAGCTGAGCCTTGTAGTCATCGACGAGGCGATTGGCCTCATTCTGGGCCGCGTTGGCCCGCTCGATGCCGCCCTCGATGGCGTCAGTCCGCTCCTGCAGGGTCTTGGAGATCCGCGGCATGAGCACTCGCCACAGCGCGTAAAACACGATGAAGAAGGCGATGCCACCCCAGATCACCTCGGTCCAGCTCGGGACGAGCGGGTTCCCGGGCTGCGGGGGACTCACGATGGCCAGGTGGTGATACATGACGACTACCTCCGGGGGGCGGCTACTTCAGGAAGTAGAAGACGGCGATGCCGATCAGCGCCAGCGCTTCGGTCAGCGCGAAGCCGATCCACAGGAAGCCAGTGAGGCGACCCTGGGCCTCGGGCTGGCGGGCAATCGACTCCATGAACTTCCCGAAGATGATGCCGATGCCGACGCCGGGGCCAATGGCCGCGAGGCCATAGGCGAGCGCGCCCAGGTTGACGATGTGGAGCTGGTACGGGTTGCCGGTCGAGCCTGGGGCCCCGCCGCCCGCCGCGACGTAGAGCAGGTGATGCAGGTGCATCGCGAGCTGCATTGTTGTCTTTCCTTCTTGTCAGGCCGGCCACGAAGCCGGCTGTTCCTTAATGGAGGTCGGATTAGTGCATGGGTTCATACGCGCCTGCGATGTAGTTCGCGGTCAAGATGGTGAAGATGAACGCCTGCAGCAGCTGGATCAGCATTTCGAGGCCGGTCAGCGCGATGAGGATGGCGAAGGACACGGCCGAGAACGCCAGCCCGACCGAAAAACTCAGCAGGTACCAGGTACCGACCGCGAACACCAGCAGCAGCACGTGGCCCGCCAGCATGTTCGCGAAGAGCCGGATCGACAGCGTGAACGGACGAACGAGGATGTTCGAGAACAGCTCGATCGGCACCAGCAGCGGCAGGATCCACAATGGCGCGCCCTGCGGCACCGACATGTTCTTGAAGTAGCCGAAAGGCCCTTGCTTCCAGATACCGATGCCCATATAGAGGACCCACACCATGGCGGTGAGGATGAGCGGATACTCATACCTGGACGTCGCCGGGAAGTACAGGATCGGGATGACCCCGAAGATGTTGTTGATCCAGATGAAGAAGAACAGCGAGCACAGGAACGGCAGCCAGTGGTCGCCCTTCTTACCCATCTGCGGCCGCAGGATCTGGTCCCGCACGAACAGGATGCCAAGCTCACCGAGGTTCTGGACGCCGCGCGGGACCAACTGTGGCTTCCTGAAGGCCGCCCAGAAGAATCCCACCACGATGATGGTGCTGAGCAGCACCAGCAGCATCGGCTTGTCAAAGTGGAAGTCGCCGATGGTGAACAGCGGGCGGAAGTAGAAGTCCTGGATCGACGGGCCCTGGTAGCCGCAGCCGGAGTAAAGGTGAGAATTCAAGGCCGTGCAGTGATCGGCCCCGACCGCTACCACATGGAACACCTAGTCACCTCTCCAAGCTGCCGCGCCCGGGCGAGGTCCACGCGAGGACAGGCCGCTGCGGGTCAAGGTCAGTCATCATGGCGCAGTCGGCTGACACGTTCGCAGCCGGGGTTACCGGAACGTAAAGCACGGTCGATTCGCGGCAGGTCAGGACCTGGTGAACCGGAAGATAATCATGACGACGGACAGCACGATGCCCAAGATCATGCCCATCGGGAACAGCAGCGAGATCCCGGTGAAGTGCCCGATGAGCCAGCCGATCCCGCCGTAGATGAGCATGCCTCCGAGCATGTAGCTGAAGACGCGCCAGCCCTCGTTCTCGTGCGGTGCGGGCGGCTCCTGAACTGGCCCGCCGGACCCGGTCACGCCGACCACCCCGGGCCGCGCATCGCGCAGCAGCCGCGGGCCGCGATCTGCCGTCCGGGATCCACGTCGCTGCCACGGGTCAGCGTTCTCCGTCCGGCTCGACATAGAGCATCTTCGTCCGATACCACGAGAACGCGAGGGCGGCTTGGTACGCGAGGACGAGAACGATGACCGTCACGCCGAACAGCAGCCCGCTAAACGCGGTGCTGTTGCGGAAGGTGCTGATCAGCACCAGCAAGGCGAGGATCTTCACGAAGTACATGGCCATGCCAGCGCCCGCCATCGCCTGCGGGCTGACCTTCGCCCCGAGACCGAATGCCAGCGCGGTCAGACCAAAGAAGGCCGCGACCACGCCGACGGCCATCGCCGCACCGAGCACACCCTTGACGCCGGCCGTGACACTGATCGCGAGCATGACCGCGCCTGCGGCGGCGGTCACGACTGCGGATCGCCGCGCCATCGGGGCGATGTTCGCCAGCATCTTTCAGCTAACTCCGGATGTGGTCGGAAGCTCTTCTCGCGGAGCCCAGTTGAAGGTAAGCCCGCGGTAGCAATGTGGCCCGTTTTTACGAGCCCCTGGCAGTGAGTTGCCAGGTGAGCGCAACGTATCACGGGACCCGCACCGCACCGCGAGTGGGTGCTCGTGAAAGATATCACAAGCTCTCCGGCGTTGTGGCTCAGCAGGTCACCTAGTGTGACGAAGCGCTCAAAGGCGAACGGAGTTTGGCCAGTTCAGAGCCGCATTCAAGGGCACACCGAGGGCCGGTCAAGAAAGGGTTGAGCCAGAGTCACGAACCGCTTTAGTGCTGAGTCTCGCCGGGGTCGATGACGGGCAGCGCAGACTCGGCTTGGCCGGAGTGCTGACCGCGTCCCGCCAGTCGCGCAAGTCCGCCAGGCCCGGCCTGGTAGCTCGCGGTCTCGGTCCGCGTGCGCCGCGGCAGCGGCTGAGGCAGGTCTCCCCCGGTTGTGGCCGGCGGTGGCGAGCCTGCCTTGGACCGGCCCCGCCAGGTCGCCTGATCTAGTGCCTGACCCCGTACAAGCCCGTTACTCCCGAGCGTGTCGGCACGCGCCGGATCGGAATCTGGCTCGACAGCCGGCGGCACGGTGCCGACGACCGACCGGGCGTGCCTGGCTGGCTCGGCGGAGGCGTGGCCGGCCGGCTCGGCCGAGGCATGGCTGGCCGACTCGGCGGGCGCGTGGCCGATGGACTCGGCGGGCGCGTGGCCGATCGACTCGGCGTGCGCGTGGCCGATCGACTCGGCGGGCGCGTGGCCGACCGACTCGGCGGCGCCGGACAATCGCCCTGCAGCATCGAGCGGTGTGCTGGTACCGGCTCCGCGGGCCGGGCCGAACGCCGCATCCGTGATGCCAGGTGGGCCAGCCGGGCCCTGCTCGACGTCGGCAGGCCGCGGTCCATCCGCGACCGAGACCGCGAGGTCGGGCGAGTCCCCGGACAGGGCCGAATCTGAACCATCCCGACCCGCCACCGGTCCCGAGACGCGCAGAGCCGGGGTAGGTAGCAGGGCGCCGGTAGTGCTCGGCGTTCCCGTCGCACCAGCGGCGGGGGCGTTGGCTGCCTTCGGCGGCCGGTCGCGGTTGCGCAGCCATGGCAGCGACAGCAGGACCAGGCTGAGAACGGCCGCCGCCGTGATCAGCACAAAGATGAGCACGGGATGACCGTGGTGGTTCGCCAGTCCGCGTTCCGCCGTCTTCTCGAGCGAAAACCACACGACGCTGCCCGAGAACACGGCGGCCCACAGCCACATGACCAGCACGCTGGCCCGCTGCGAATGGCCAATCCCGATGAGCCGGTGATGCAGGTGCTTCTGGTCGGCGGCGAACGGGGACAGTCCCGCCCGCATCCGGCGGACCACGGCCAGGAGCATGTCGGTGTACGGGATGACCAGCAGGACGGCTGGGAGCAGCAGCGGCATGATCACCGGATAGCGGTTGACCTCGGACAGGTCAGCGGGGTCCAGCGACGTGATGCTGGAGATGGGAGCGTAGGCCAGCACCAGGCCGAGCAGCATCGACCCCGCATCGCCCATGAAGATCCGGGCCGGATGGAAGTTATGTGGCAGGAACCCCAGGCAGACACCGGTCAGGATGGCCGACGCCAGCGCCGGTGCGGCCAGCGCCGAGATGCTCAGGACCTTGGTCATCTCGTAGTAATAAATAAGGAACGAGACCGCCGCGATGGCGACGAACCCGGCTGCGAGCCCGTCGAGCCCGTCGATGAAGTTAACCGCGTTGATCGTCGCGACCACGATCAGAATCGTCAGCAGGGTCGACTGATCCGGCGTCGGGGCGAAGGTGCCGCCCCCGGGCTCGGGCAGCCAGTTGAGCTGGGTGCCCGTGGCCACCAGGATGGCGCCTGCCGCCACCTGGCCAGCCCCCTTGGTGAGAGCCGACATGCCCCAGCGATCGTCGACCACGCCGATGGCCACCAGGAGGCCTCCGGCCAGCAGCAGGCCCTGAACCATGCCGGTCGACCCGAACGCGCTCCGTAGCTGGGGGATCTGCTCGGCCACGAACAAGCCGGCCGCCAGGCCGATGTACATGGCCACGCCGCCGCCACGGGGCACTGGCACCGTGTGCACGTCCCGTTCACGCGGCGCGTGAATCGCCCCGAACCTGATCGCCGCCCGCCGTACCAGCGGCGTCAGCATGTAGGTGACGGCGGCCGCCACCAGCAGCGTCAGGATGTAATCTTTCACCGCTCACCGGGTCCGGAGGGTGTCGCTGCGCAGAGCATCACGGCCACTCTAGAACACCCGCCGGCCTGCGATGACTCATGGTTGACCGGCCTCGGCTCCCGCCAGCACCGCGGCCACTTCGCGCAGCCTGCCGATGGAGATCGCGCCCCGCCGTAGCAGCCTGGGCTGGTTCCCGGTCAGGTCCACAATCGTGGAGGAGGTGCCGCCGGTGCGCGGGCCTGAATCCAGGTAGACCGATACCGAGTCGCCGAGCTGGTCACGAGCCTCGCCCGCGGTCGTCGGCGATGGCTCGCCGGTCCGGTTGGCGCTGGTAACGGCCATCGGCCCGGTTTCCATCAGGAGCTCAAGCGCCACCGGGTCCTGCGGCATCCGGACCGCGACGGTGCCCTTGGTGTCGCCGAGATCCCAGCTCAGCGACCTGGCGGCGCGGCAGATGATAGTCAGGCCGCCCGGCCAGAACTCGTCGATGAGCAGCTGCCCGTATGGGCCCAGATCCTCCACGAGTGCGGCCGCGGCCCTGACGGTGCCGACCAGCACGGGCGAAGGCATGTCCCTGCCCCGGCCCTTGGCCGCCAGCAGCCTCATCACCGCGGCCGGGCTAAAGGCATCCGCACCCACGCCGTAGACAGTGTCGGTCGGCAGCACGACCAGCTCGCCTCGCAGCACGGCGCCGGCGGCGTCGGTCAGGCCTTCACTGCGTTGGGTGTCATCGGCGCAGTCATACCAGGCGCTCATAACCGATCATCCTGCCATGAGAAGGGGACCGGCTTGGCCGTGAACCGGGCCCGGCGCGACCGGAACTTGCTCCAACCCGGCCGGCCCGACCCGAACTCGCTCCAACCCGGCCGGCGCGACCAGAACTCGCTCCAACCCGGCCGGCCCGACCCGAACTCGCTCCAACCCGGCCGGCCCGACCCGAACTCGCTCCAACCCGGCCGGCCCGACCAGAACTCGCTCCAACCCGGCCGGCGCGACCAGAACTCGCTCCAACCCGGCCGGCGCGACCAGAACTCGCTCCAACCCGACCGGAACTCGCTCCAACCCGGCCGAGCGGCCCAGACCTCCCTCGTACGGCACCGACATCCTGTAAGTTGTCGGACTCCCTGTAGGTTCTCGGCTTTTCAGCGGTCGCTTTGATCCGATATGTACCGGACAACTTACAGGGAGTGTGACAACTTACAGGGAGTCGAGCGAGGCCGTGGCAATGCCTCGTTGCACGTCGCCCGGCTCGAGTGGGTGACCACCCGATAAATCGGGCGCAACGGACGCGGTGCCATGACGGGGGCGGCGATCGGGGGCCGGTTCCGGGCTCGCGCGCCGACCGCGGACGGACCCGCGGGGACGGGCTCGCTACGGCCGACCCGCGGGGACGGGCTCGCTACGGGCGAGTCGCGGTCACGAACCGGTCGCGGCCGACTAGGTCGAGATGATTGCGTGTCTGGAGCCAGCCGCGCTCCTCGGCGAATACCCAGTACACCGCCGCGCCCTGCTGGGCGCCGTGCTCGACTGCGACCAGTCCGCCTGGCCGCAGCAGCCGGCGCGCGGTCGCCTCGATGACCCGCACCGCGTCCATCCCGTCGGCGCCACCCCACAGCGCGGTCGCCGGGTCGTACTCCCCCACCTCCGGCGGCACCCACGACCCCACCGGAATATACGGGGGGTTGCTGACCACTAGGTCGACCGTCCCGTCGAGCTCGGTCAGTTCCGTGGCGAAGTCCCCGGCATGCAGCCGGACCCGGCCCGCGGTATGCGGCGCGGCGGCGGCGCAGGCCTCGATATTCCGCTCGGTCCACTGCCGCGCCAGCGGGTCGGCCTCCACGGCGTGCACCTGAGCTCGCGGGACCTCCTGAGCTATCGACAGCGCAATGGCTCCTGACCCGGTGCCGAGGTCGGCCACGATCGGCTCGGCTACGTCCATCGCCGCCAGCTGCTCGATCACCCAGCCGGTCATGACCTCGGTCTCCTGCCTGGGCACGAAGACACCCGGCCCGACCTCGAGCTCGAGATAGCGGAAAAAGGCCCGCCCGGTGATGTGCTGCAGCGGCTCGCGTGCCTCACGCCTCGCGATGTAGTCCCAGAACCGCGGATCAAAGTCGGCGTCGGGCACCAGGTGAAGCTGGCTGCGCGAGACTCCCTGCAGGTGCGCGGCGATCAGCTCGGCGTCAGCGCGCGGCGACTCGACCCCAGCGTCGGCCAGCCGCGCGGTCGCCAGCGCGATCTCGTCCATCAGCAGGCTCATCGGACGACGCTCCGGCTTACCCCGTCATGATCATGTAGTGGTGCTCGCCCGATAGAAGCCGAACACTTCATGATCATGGAACACGCGGCGCTGGCCATGCACGGCTCCCCGGCTCGCCTTGCCGCAGGACAAGGGCTCACTCAGCTCGCCTGGGCACTGGCGATCTTCTCCGCCCGGTCCGCCTCGATCAGCGCGCTGATGACCGCGTCCAAGTCGCCGTCAATGACCTGGTCGAGGTTGTAAGCCTTGAAGCCGACGCGGTGATCGGAGATCCGGTTCTCAGGGAAGTTATAGGTGCGCACCCGCTGGGACCGGTCCACGGTCGC
>JASIBJ010000761.1 GCA_030045215.1 Streptosporangiaceae bacterium
GCTGTGCTGGGCGATCTCGAGCTCGGCGAGCTCTGTGCGTGACTGCGGCGGCACCAGCGCACCGCAGGGCGACGCCAGCACGGTGACGACGCGCGGCCAGCGACCGTCCCGCTCGACGAGGACGAGGTCGGCAACGCAGCCGGGCGCGAGCCGGCCGTGGTCAGGAAGGCCGATTGCTTCGGCTGGGCCGGCGGTGACTAGGGCGATCGCGGCCGGGAAGTCAACCACGCTGCGCCGGGCCAGGTCAAACGCGGCCGCGAGCATCGTTGATGGCGCGTAGTCGGAGGCCAGGCCGGTGCAGTAGCCGAGCCCGACGAGCTCCTCGGCCGAGGCATTGCCCGAGTGCGAGCCACCGAGCAGTACGTTCGGCGCGCCGAGCACGACCGGCATCTGTTGCTCCCTGGCGGCGCGCGCCGCCTCGACCGTGCAGGGGAACTCGGCGACCGCGGCACCCCAGCGCCGCGCTTGCGCGACCTCGCGGGCATCGACGCAGTCGTGCGCGAGCACCCGCGCCGACCCGGCCGCCGCGAGCTCGCGCACCCGCGCCAGGTTCGCATCGCGAGTCGGCAGCTTCGCGTCGGCCTCGGCAATGCGGCGGGCGATCTCGGCGTCCACGTCACCGATTCGGGCCTGACGCTCCGGCGACATCGCGGCCTTATACATCTCGATGTTCCGGTACTGGCCCTGGCCCGGCGTGTGGTCCTCGAACGAAACGAGCGGCACGTCGCCGGTCGGCTGGCCGCCGGGCAGGCACTCGATCGCTCGGTCGACCGAGCCGGTACTGCGGACGGGCAGCCGGAACAACACCCGGTGATTGATGCGGGCGCCCGCGGCCCGGCGGGCAGCGATGACCGCGACCAGGTCGGCCGCCATCTCGGGCGAGCGCACCATGTCGGCCTCGTCGCCGAAGTGCACCCCATGGCAGGCCGTCGTGATGCCGGCGCTCAGAAACCGCGCCTCCAGCGAGCGCAGCGCGAATTCAAGGTCGAAGGTGACCGTCGGCCGCGGGGACACTTCTCGCTCGAGCGCGTCGCAATGCGAGTCCACCAGGCCTGGCAGGCAGAAAGCGCCGCGTCCGTCGATGGCTCCCCGGTACGACCGGTTCTCTTCGATGCCGATGATGCGGCCGTCCTCGGTGGCCACGGTCGCCGCCTCGATGACATGGCCAGGGACGACCGCCCGCACGTTGCTGAGCAGTTGCACGGACATGAGTTCGTTCCCTCTCTAAAGGCTGAGCCTCGGGATCGGCAGTAAAGAGGGCCCGGCAGCGGGGCGAAGTCCTGGCGAACTTTCGGCCGCCACGCGCAGCTCCATGACCTTGGCCTGGCGCCGGAATCCATGACGTTCATACAGGGGAACGGAGCGCGGCGAGGGCCAGAGCACGACCGACTCGACGCTGTTGTCCTGGCAGAATGCGACGGCGGTGGTCAGCAGCCGGTCGCCGATGCCGCGCCCGCGCGACTGCGGCCGGACGTAGAGGCTGCTGACGTAGCCCAGAGTCTCCGGCTCCACGACCGGGTTCGGCACCTTCTCGATGAGCTGCACGAGCACCATGCCGACTGGCTGCTGGTGTTGTTGAGCGAGCCAGCCGGTCCAGTCGCCGCCGTCCAGGCGGGTTTCGAACCAGGCTATCGCTCGTTCGATGAACTCGTGCTCCGGCTCGTTGGGCGGGTCGAGTTCGGTGCGGAAGTCGTAGCGCATCGCGGCCATGGATCCGGCGTCGCTTCGGCTGGCGCGGCGGATCTCGGTCATCGCGTTGGTGTCGGCTGGTTGCCTGCTGCGTTCGCTGCGCCGCTGATCACAGCCTGGAGTTCGGCTGCGAGCTCGGGGGTGGCGGCGACGATCCCGCTCCAGCGCTGGCTCAGGTCCGTGCTGAACTCGATTGGTCGTGCGAACGCATCGGTGACGACCGCTCCGGCGGCCTGCGCGTACACGAGAGCGGCCACGAGGTCGACGTAGCGGTGCCGGTCGCCGCCGGCATCAGCGAACGCGTCGGTGCTGCCGGAGCAGGCCAGGATCGCCTCGAGGGTCGAGCAGCTGAGGATGCGGATCCGGGCCGAACGCTGGGCGATCTGCTGCCAGGCCGCCCAGTTGGCGTGCTGCGGCCTGAGCAGGGACATGGCGGCGCCGTCGAGCTTCGTGCGGCCGGTAGTTCTTGCCCACGGCGGGCGGCTGGCGTTGACGCTGCAGGCCCAGTCCTGGCCGGTGTCCAGCCATCTGGTCAGCGCCTCCACCGGCCGGCCGTCGACGACGATTGCACCGCTGAACGTGCAGAGCGGCACCCCGGCCAGTGCGTTGGCGGTCCCGTCCACCGGGTCCACGACCAGCGTCAGCGCCGAGCCGTTGTCGATCCAGCCCGCCTCCTCGGAGAGGATGTTGACCCCGTAGGGTGCTGCCGCCTCGATCACGGCCGCGTCGACCAGCTCGTCGAGCCTGCTCGTCGGCGTACCGTCGCCGCCGATGCCGATCTCGCGTTGCAGTTCGTCTTCTGGCACGCTGGCTCGGGCTTGACGGAACGCGGCCGCGGCCGCGTCGGCTGTGGCCGCAAGGACCTCGCCGAACTCGGTGCCTGCCGCGTCAGTCATTGCCGGTCACGCCGCCTTGGTCTGGTCCAGGGTCTCGTCGGGTGGCCCCTCGGCTACGACCTGGCCGTCGTGCAGGACGACCACCCGGTGAGCAAGCGCGCGGACCACGTCCAGGTCGTGGAAGACGCTGAGCACCGAGACCCCGGTGGTGGTGAGGTCGCGGATCAGGCTGAGCACGGTCTCGCGGTTGGCTTCGTCGAGGGCGGCGACCGGCTCGTCCAGCAGCAGCAGGCGCGGCGGGCACAGCGTGCCCGCGGCCAGGTTCACTCGCTGCTGCTCGCCACCTGACAGGACGACCGGCTGCGTTCCCCACAAATCCTCAGCCAGGGACACGCGGCGCAGCGCCGTGGCGGCCGCCGTTGTCGCATCGGCCGGCTCGAGGCCGCGCCGGATCGCGGCGCGGCCGACCACCTGCAGGACGGTGCGTCGGCAATCGGGTCGCAGGAACTGGCTGACGTAGGCCAGGTCGTCCCTTCGCGCTTCGATGATCGCCTTGTCGTCGGCGCTGGCCAGGTCGATTGGGCCGTCGTCCGGGCGGCGCAGCCATATCTCGCCGGATGACGGCAGGACGCTGCGCCAGACGCACTTGAGCAGGGTCGACTTGCCGGCGCCGCTGGGTCCGACGATCGCGACGTGTTCGCCGGGGGCGACCTGGAGGTTCACGCCGTTGAGCGCGGGGACGCGCCGTTCGATCGCGTGGATCAGGAATTCCTTGCGGAGCTCGCGTACCTCGAGAACGGTGTCGGTCATGCCGGGACTCCGCGGGCGGCGTTGACCAGTTGCTGGCTGTAGGCGTGCTGGGGGTCATCGAGCAGCTGGTCGGTCAATCCTTGTTCCACGATGTGGCCGTTTCTGAGGACGACGGCCCGTGTCGAGAGCATGGAGATCACGTTCATGTCGTGGCTGACCACAAGGGCGGTGACACCGCTCTCCTCGACCAGGTCCCGGATGAGATCGAGCACGCCGGCCGCGATGCTCGCGTCCAGTCCGGTTGTCGGCTCGTCGAGGAGCAGCAGGGCGGGGTTGTTCGCCACCGCCTTGGCGAGCTGCACGCGTTGCATCATGCCGCCGGAGAAGGTGCCGACCGGGTCGTCCATGCGGTCCAGCGGCACCTCGACTCGTTCGAGCAGCTCGGCGGCCCGCGCCCGCAGACGGCCGAAGTGGCGCCAGCCCGCCGCGATCAACCGCTCGGCGATGTTCCCGCCCGCGGAGATGCGCAGGTTCAGGCCTTCCGCGGGGTCCTGATACACGATCGAGATCGTGTTGATGCGGAGACCCCTTCGTTCCCCTCCGCTGAGGGTAAATAGGTCAGTCGTGTCGTTCTTGGTGCGCAGAAGCGCTTGCCCGGCGGTCGGCGCGACGTCTCCGGCCAGGCAGCGCAGCACCGTCGTCTTGCCCGAGCCGGACTCTCCGATGATGCCGAGCGCCTCGCCCGGCGCTACCTCGAAGCCGACATCCTGGCAGGCCAGGATGTGGCCGAATCGCTTGGTCAGGCCGTTGACCTGCAGTGCCCAGTCACGCATGCGACGCCTCACTGCCATTCGCGTGCTCCTGCGGGCGGCGACGCTCGCACCAGCTGGTGTCGCTGCAGATCCAGCTGGCTCTGGCCGGCACCTCCACGAGATAGGCGTCGACGGCGCCGCAGAGCATGCAGGAAGCGCCGTCGGTGCGCTCGACCTGGAAGGCGACGTCCTCGAACGCGAGCGGCTCAACGTCGGTGTGCGGCGGCACGGCGTACACGCGCTTTTCGCGCCCGGCTCCGAACAGCGAGAGGAACTCGGCCTGGTGCAGCTTGGGCACGTCCCAGCGGGGGATCGGCGTGGTGGCCATGACATAGCGGCCGCCGACGAGCACCGGGTATCCCGTGCTCTGGGTGATCACTCCGTTGCGGACGAGATCCTCGTACAGGCTGACCCAGATCGCGCTGTAATCCGCCTCGGCGTGCATCCGCCGCAGTTCTCGCATGTCTTTCTCGACGGCCCTCAGAGGCTCGGGGACCGGAACCTGGAGGACGAGCAGCTGGTCGGTTTGGAGTGGATCTTCGGGGATGCGATGCCGGGTCTGGACGATGCTCGCTTCCCTGGCGTCGGTGGTCTGCTGGGCGCCGGTGCTCTGGACGATGAGCCTGCGGAGGTTCGCAGCGTTGACGCCGGCGTCGTCGCCCTGGTCGATCACCTTGATCGTGTCGTCTGGTCCTATCGCGGCCAGGGTCACCTGCAGTCCGCCCGAACCCCAGCCCCTGGCGACCGGCATCTCCCGGCTGGCGAACGGGACCTGGTAGCCGGGCACGGCGACGGCGGTCAGCAGCGCGTTCCGGATCTCGCGCTTGGACTGCTCGTCGAGGTGGCCGAATTCCTCGGGTGCCGTTGCCGCGGTGAGCGCGCTCACCGTCGTCGGGA
>JASIBJ010000762.1 GCA_030045215.1 Streptosporangiaceae bacterium
CATCACCCGGGCCGGCTCACCCGGCCGCGGCGGCTGGGCCGCCAGGCCGGCGATCGTGTCCTTAGCCTGGCCAGACTCGGCGCGCTGCTCCCCTCAGGGCGGGCTTCCCGCCGTCTTTCCCCCGGGGCTGAGGAAATCGTTTGCAAAAGGCTCGTTACCAGCCAGAAAACGCCAGCGCAGTAGCGTCACGCAATTGCGTCTTCTCGTGCAGCAACCCGAATGAGCGATTAGCGGGCTTACGGCTGCGCCGCGGATACCGCGAACTGCTCGAACTCCGCCGCGAGTCCCAGCGGGATCCTGGCGGTCAGCTCCGTGCCGGTCCCGCCATGCCTGACCGACAGGACCTCGCCCTCGTCATGCGCGCGCGAGACCAGATCACCCCGGTCATACGGGATCACCGCCGTGACCTCGCGCTGACTGCGCGGCAGCAGCCGCTCGAGCTCAGCCATCAGCTCGCCGAGGCCATCCCCGGTGCGCGCCGACACGATGACCGACTGCCGCTCGGCGAGCTGCAGTCCTTTCAGCTCGATGCTGTCCGCGGCATCCGCTTTGTTGATCACGACGAGCTCCGGCACGTCCGCCGCGCCCACCTCGGCCAGCACCTCCCTGACCGCAGCCAGCTGCGAGCGCGGGTCGG
Organism: Streptosporangiaceae bacterium; assembly: GCA_030045215.1. The sequence continues at coordinate 638 of JASIBJ010000762.1, forward strand.
CGTCGGAGCCGTCCACGACGTGCAGGATGAGGTCCGCGTCGGCCACCTCCTCAAGCGTGGACCGGAACGCGTCGACGAGCTGGTGCGGCAGGTGCCGGACGAAGCCGACGGTGTCGGTGAGCGTGAATGGCAGGCCCGACGGCGTCCTGGCCTTCCGCACCGCGGGGTCGAGGGTGGCGAACAGCGAGTTGTCCACCAGGACGTCGGCCCCGGTCAGCTTGTTCAGCAGCGTGGACTTGCCGGCGTTGGTGTAGCCGGCGATCGCGACCGAAGGAACCGCGCGCTGGCGCCGCCGGCCGCGCTGGACCTCACGGCCGACGGACATGTCGGCGATCTCGCGCCGCAGCTTTGCTATCCGGGCCCGGATCCGGCGCCGGTCGGTCTCGATCTTGGTCTCGCCGGGCCCGCGGGTGCCGATGCCGCCGCTGCCGCCGACCCGGCCACCCGCCTGCCTGGACAGCGACTCACCCCACCCGCGCAGCCTCGGCAGCAGGTACTGCAGCTGGGCCAGCTCAACCTGGGCCTTGCCCTCCTTGCTGCGAGCGTGCTGGGCGAAGATGTCCAGGATCAGCGCGGTCCGGTCGACGACCTTGACCTTGACCGCGCCCTCCAGGCTGCGGAGCTGGCCGGGGGTCAGCTCGCCGTCGCAGATCACCGTGTCCGCGCCGTGCGCGGCCACGATCTCGGCCAGTTCCCGCGCCTTCCCGGCGCCCACGTAGGTGGCGGCGTCCGGCCGGCCGCGGCGTTGGACAAGGGCATCGAGAACCTGGGATCCCGCGGTCTCCGCGAGCAACGACAGCTCACGCAGCGAGTTCTCCGCCATCGCGAGCGTGCCGTCCGTCCACACTCCCATGAGCACGACGCGCTCCAGCCGCAGTGCCCGGTACTCGACCTCGCTGACGTCCTGGAGCTCGGTTGAGAGCCCGGCGACGCGGCGCAGCGCATGGCGCTGCTCAAGGTCAAGCTCGCCGTCGCCGGGCTCCTCCGTCTCCCAGAACTCGTCGCCGTCGGGAGAGTCGCTCGGTACAACGGTCATATGCGCTAGCCACCTCTGGCCGGTTACAAGTCAGCGTAATAAATCAGTACATACCCCAGCACCCGCCTCGCAACGGGAGCCGGTCTCGATAGTGCCACGGAGTAGATCCGTCCTCACCTGAATAACACGCGGGCGACCGATCCTGTGCCCGCCCCCGCGGACAAGCCGTGAACCGCCCCAGGGCTTGGGGCCGCGAGCACCCCAGTCGCACCTCGTTCCCGCCCAAATCACCTGGTACCTGCTGCCCGAGTGGTGGCCCGAGCCGGGGCTGTGCGCCGGTAGGTGATGCGTTACGGTCTGGTACAGCGAACGGCCGACGCCTGCCAGGCAACAAGGGAGCGTAAAAACGTGAGTGGCGTGGAGATAGCCGGCCCGTCCGGCAGCCGGTACGACGAAATCCTCACCCCCGAGGCGCTTGACCTGATCGGCGTGCTGCACCGCGAACTCGGCCTCCGCCGCCTTGACCTGCTGGCGGCTCGGGCCGACCGACAAAGGGAACTGTCCGCCGGGGCCATGCTCGACTTCCTGACCAGCACCGAGGCGATCCGCAGCGACACCTCCTGGCGAGTCGCGCCGCCCGCGCCCGGCCTGGTCGACCGGCGGGTGGAGATCACCGGGCCGACGGACAAGAAGATGACGATCAACGCGCTGAACTCGGGCGCCAAGGTGTGGCTGGCCGATTTCGAAGATGCCAACACGCCGCTGTGGGACAACATGATCACCGGCCAGCTGAACCTCAAGGACGCGCTCGACCGGAAGATCGACTTCACCAGCGAGGAGGGTAAGGAGTACCGCCTCCTGCCCGACGACGAGCTGGCCACGATCGTGGTCCGGCCGCGCGGCTGGCATTTGCCGGAAAAGCACCTGCTCATCGACGGCGAGCGCGCCTCGGGCAGCCTCGTGGACTTCGCGCTGTATCTCACCCACTGCGCCGGACGTCAGCTGGAAAAGGGAAAGGGGCCTTACTTCTACCTGGCGAAGCTGGAGAGCCACCTCGAGGCCAGGCTGTGGAACGACGCCTTCGTCCTGGCTCAGGACGCGCTGGGCATCCCGCAGGGCACGATCAGGGCGACGGTCCTGATCGAGACCATCCCGGCCGCGTTCGAAATGCAGGAGATCCTCTACGAGCTGCGCGATCACAGCGCCGGGCTGAACGCGGGGCGGTGGGACTACCTGTTCTCGATCATCAAGAAGTTCCGCACCAGGGGCGCTGAATTTGTCCTGCCCGAGCGTAACGACGTCACGATGACCGCGCCGATGATGCGCGCCTACACCGAACTGCTCGTCAAGACCTGCCACGCAAGAGGCGCGCACGCGATGGGCGGGATGGCGGCATTCATCCCGAACCGGCGCGACCCCGAGGTAACGGAACGAGCTCTGGCCAAGGTTCGCGAGGATAAGATGCGCGAGTCGAACGACGGATTCGACGGCTCGTGGGTGGCGCACCCTGACCTCGTGCCGATCTGCCGTGAGGTATTCGACCGGGTTCTCGGCGACGCGCCCAACCAGCTGGCCAGGCAGCGCGACGACGTGCACGTGACCGCGGCTCAGTTGCTGAACGTCAAGGCCACGCCGGGGAAGATCGCCGAAGCGGGCCTGCGCAACAACGTCAGCGTGGGCCTGCAGTACCTGGCCAGCTGGCTGGACGGCACCGGCGCCGTGGCCATCTTCAACCTGATGGAGGACGCCGCGACCGCCGAGATCTCGCGCTCTCAGGTCTGGCAGTGGCTGCACAACGACGTGCGGCTGGCCGAAGGGCCTGAGGTGACGGCCGGCCTGGTCGAAGAGATCATCGCGGGGGAACTCGCGCTGATTCGCGCGCAGCTCGGCGACGGCTACAACGAGGCCAGGTACGAGGAGGCGACCGCGCTGTTCAAGGACGTCGCGCTGGCCGACGATTACGCCGAGTTCCTGACCCTGCCGGCCTACGAGCGGATGCCCTAGGGCCCTCCTCAGCCGGCACTGTCTTCGCTGGCACTGTATTCGCTGGCTCCCCGGCGCCCTGGCAGTGCCTGCTCCAGCGCGGCCGCCAGGGCTCGCGGGCGGCGCGTGCAGATGAGTATCACGCCGTCCCAGACTCCGCCTGCCAGGGCGGTCGGCATGAGCACGTAGCCGCGCAGCAGGTTCTCAGGAAAGCGGGCTTGCACGGACGCTGGGTCGGTGACCAGGCGCAGCACGCCGCGCCGGCCGAGCATTCTCAGGTCGCCCAGGTACTGCACCTGCCCGCCTGACCGCCCTTTGGTCGGTCGCAGCCGGTTCAGCTGGCGCACTTGCGCCGGGGTTAGCACGTCCCACTCGCGTACTGCGTCCAGCGGTCCGCTGATCCGGCGCCACAGGCGGGTGCGAGGCGGCACGCTCAGTGCACCGACCGTGAACCGCCCGCCGGTGATCTTGATGCCGTTCGGCAGGTCAACCAGCATCAACAGGCTGAACAGCCCGGAGAAGGTGGCGACTGGTATCGCGAGTCCCTGCGCGCTGTAGCCAATGACGACCGACGCAGCGATGCTGCCCGCGAGCAGGACCAGGCCGATCGGGCCGCCGATGACCGGGAACTGGGAGTGCCGTTCCGTGTAGCGGGTCGGGGGGCCGACCGCGGGGAGGGTGACGCTTGACGCGGCCACCGCGACCCGCGCGGCCGGTTGCGCGAACTTCGGCAGCGCCGCATGCAACCGGGAGCGTACCGATGCCCTGGCCAGCCTGGTCGCGCGCGACTCGCCGGTCCTGGCCACCGCCGTGGCCGCCGACCCGGTGAACACGGCCAGCACGAACACGAATACCAGCGCGGGCTTGGCGTCGCTGAACCCGAGCAGGACGCCGAGCAGGACCAGCAGCGCGGTGACCGTCCACAGCAGCCCGACGGCTACCTTGCGGCCGATGCCCCGCTTACCGGTCACCAGGCATCCTGCCCACCGGGCGCGGTATCGGGCCAGCCCGGCGGCGCGGCATCGGGCCAGCCAGGCGGCGCAGCCGCGCCCGGTCGCGAGGCGGTGGCAAGCATGTCATCGAGCCGGTCGCCGAGCTGTGTGAGCGTCGCCGGCGTGGCCAGCTCGAGCTGCTCGCCGGTGAGCAACCAGTGCCGGGCCGCGGCGGTGCCGACGATCAGCGCGCGCAGCACAACCTCGGGCCCGGCCGGCAAGGCCAGGGACAGCTGAGCAAGCTGCGAGAATCCGCCTGCCACGGTCGCGGTCGGCACCGCCTGACCGGGCAGACCGGCTCGGCCCGCCTCTCCCGCCGGCCCTGAGGCGCGGGCCTGGCGCAGCTTCAGGTAGGTGCCGACGTCGCCACCGAGCCACCCGAGCATCGCGGCGGCGGCCTGGTCCTCACGCAGGATGACGTGCGGTGGCCGTTCTCCCCGTGGATTCGGCCCGGCCGGCGGGCGCTCGATGAGGCAGCCCGGCATCTCGTAGGGCGTGAACCCTCGGGCCACGAACTGCCAGCCAGCAGACGCGCGATCCGGCTTGCCCGGGTCGGCCGCGTGATACACCTCGGCCACGAACAGCGGGCGGCACCGCATGTAGGTGATCAGGCCGAGATCGCCCGCCAGCGCAACCCGACGCGGCGGCCCGCCATCGGCGGCGGCAGCCAGTCCGGCGAATTCGACGGGTACCTGGCCCTCGGCCGGCGCGGGCGGCCCCGGCCGGACGTAGCCGGAAGCCTCGAGCCCGGCCACGACGCTCGCGAGCTCGCGCAGGTCAGGAGGGCCATGACCCGCGCTCCCGGTTGGCGCGCCGCCGTGGGCAAGCGCGTGCCGGTCACCGGCGGGCCGCGGTTCCGGGGAAGCCGCCGGCAGCGGAGCCTGGTCTAGCAGCGGCGAGAGCCGCAGCAGGTAGGGCAGCCCGCCCTCGGGCCGGACGGACTCCGGCTCCAGCGTGACTGCGTCGAGCTCGGCCGGGCTGAACGGGTGCAGCGTTGCCGCACCCGACTCGAATACCTGGCGCCAGCGCTCCCTGACCGGAATCGGTCCGTAGGCAGGCGTCGCGCGTCGGCGGCCGAACATCACCGGAACGTGCGGGCAACCGGTCGCCGTCCCGGCATCACGGCTTCCGCGTCCCGACCCCGGCGGCGTTTCTGATCTCTTCCGCCAGCCGCTCGGGGTCGGGTGCCGACAGCACAACGTGCCGGTACGGCTGCCCGTCCATGTCGAGTTCTAGAACCGGTACGCCGGGCCTGCACCAGATGAAGGTGCCGTTGCGGTTGCGTTTGCCGCCGGCCGGCACGTCCAGGTGCAGCAAGCTCATGCGCTTGCGTGGGCGCGCGGTGCGGGCGCCAGTGATGTGCTCCAGCGGCAGCCGCACGCTCAGGCGCGTGCCCGGCCGCCGCCACTGCGTGTAGTAGGGCCACCAGTCCCGGCCGGTGGCCTGTACCTCCAGGCTGTCGCCGTCAATCCTGGCATCAATCATCGTCACCTCAAAGACCGAGCCAACTGCCGATGTCGTCGGCCAAGTGCTCGACTTCATGCCCAATGGCGACGCGATGCTCCCAGATGAGTTCGGCCGTCGAATACGCCGCCGTGCCGATGAGTACCCCGCCGACCACCACGTCGACGCCAGGGACCGCCATCAGCGAGCCGGCGACAGCCAGACCGAGCCCGTCGCTAATCGCCAGGCCGGACGCGGCCATATTCAGCCCGGCATTGACCCGGTCGAGCACTTCTCCGGTCGAGCCGAACGCGTTGCTGGGGCGGAACTCGGCGTAGATGTCGGCCGCGATGGCCACCCCGTACATGCCCATGCCGAACTTGCCCATGGCGTCGGCGGTGCCGGCCAGCGAGTCCGCAAGGTCTTCCTGGGCTTGCGTCAGTTCCTTTGCGTCGTCGGCCGCCTCGGCCGCTTCGGACTCCATGGCGCGCTGCCTGGCCATCAGGTCGAACCAGCCCTGGGTCCGCTCGGTCACCGGCACGCCGTAGAAGGCGTCGTAGGCGGCCTTGTAAGCGTCGGTCGCCTCCTCCAGCTCACCCGCCGATTCGGACATCTTGCCGGCCGCGTCGAAGTAGGAGACCGCCTCCTTGATGAAGTCGGCCCCGGACGGCACGGTCCAGAGGGCCCCGAGCGCAGTGGCCCACTCGTTGACGTCGTCGGTGAGCTTCAGCCACTGCGGCGAGCCGAGCACGCCCTTCGCGCCGCCGCGCGGGTCGTGCGGCTTGGCCCCGGCGACCTGGGTCACCGCGGCGTCGAAGCCCGCGGATGCGGCGGATGCGGCGTGACTGGCCTGCGACTGAGCCTCGCTGACGAGGCTCATCGCTCGCGCGCGGTCGGCATCGTAGATACCGCTGAGCACACTCACCTGGCTGGCGGCGCTGTCTGCTGCCGACTGCGCGTCGTTCGCGGCCGAACGCGCGTTAGTCGCGGCGAGCTGGGCCGATGACGAGTGCGGGCTGGCCGTGGCCTGGTCTTCCGCAGTGGTGGCCGCCTGGGCGGCGTTATCCGCGCTGGCCTGCGCCTGCTGCGCCGCACCCTGCGCCTCCAGGAGACTGCTGGCCGTCGCGTTCGACACCGCCACCGCCGCGTTGGCCTGTCTGGCCGTCTCCTGGGCCTGGGCCAGCGCCGCCGAGTAGGTCCGCAGCGTCGTCGCGGCCTGGGCCAGGCCCGAGGCGGTCACCCCGTACGTCGCGGCCAGGTCGGTGGTGAACGTCGCGTAGGAGGACGCACCCATGCCCTGCCACGCCGGACCGCCTACCTGTTCGGTGGCCGCCGCCAGGGCGGCGCGGTTGCGCTCGATTTCCCCGTGCGCCGCCGCGTAGGTCCGGGACCCGGCCGCTAACGCGGCCGGGTCGCCCGGTGGTACGGCAATCGTGGCGAGGAACAGCTCGCCTTGGCCGTCAGGAAGCATGACTAGGCCATACCTTCTCTAGCAAATGGACGCAGCTCAGTTCGCCCCCGGCATCTGGCTGTCATCGGTGGTGACATACGCCTCGACGCCGTTGGCCACGGCCTGACCGAGCATCGTGGAGCAGTCTCCGAGGGCGGCGAGCGCGGAGACGACGACGGATTGCATCCGCGCGAACGAGGCGGCGGCCGGGTCCTGGCAGCCTGCCGCCGAGCCTGCGGCACCCGAGACGCTTCCGTGAACCGATGATGTGCTGGCCGCTATTGAGGAGACCCTCGCGGCCATAGCCCGAATTGCGGCTGGCTCCACCGAGATCGAGCCGCCGCCGCTGCCGACCAGCATCGGCCCGGACTAACCGAAGCTGGCGCCCACC
>JASIBJ010000763.1 GCA_030045215.1 Streptosporangiaceae bacterium
AGGCGATGCGGTAGTGCCGCTGCCAGCTGTCGGCGTGCAGCGCGGCGACGGCATCGGCGTCATCCGGCCCAGCGGCCCGGAATCGCAGCCCGTTAGGTATGGGCATGTGACGTTCCTCGTTAGACAGGCAGTTAGCTAGTTGCCATAATACCTTTGTGCCGAACGCCGATCTTTCCCTGGACGTGGAGCTGGTGAAGGCGCTGGCGAGCGACAAGCGGCTGCTGATTCTGGAGTGGCTGCGCGATCCGCGGGCGCATTTCCCCGCTCAGCGGGACGGTGACCTGGTGCGGGACGGGGTGTGCTCGCTGTTCATCGCGGACAAGCTCGGGGTGAGCCAGCCGACCTGCGGGGAGCACCTGAAGGTCCTGAGCCGCGCCGGGCTGATCCACGGGACGAAGATCAAGCAGTGGGTGTTCTATCAGCGCGACGAGGCCGTGATCGCCGCGGCAAAGGAGTTGCTCAGCGGTGACTGGTGACCGCGGCTTCCGCTCGACCAGGATCGAGCGCGAGGCGGGCCGCCTCGACGCCGCCGAGATCCGGCGTACCTACAAGCGGATCAGGCCGTACCTGCGGCGTACGCCGATCCTGACGGTTCCGCTTGCCGCGCTGACCGGCGCAGCCCACGATCATGCCGGGCCAGGCGTGGTATTGAAACTCGAGCAGCTGCAGTGCGCGGGCTCGTTCAAGACGCGCGGCGCTTTCGCGAACCTGCTGCTGCGTGAGATTCCGCCCGCCGGGGTGGTCGCGGCCTCCGGGGGTAGCCACGGCGTCGCCGTCGCCTACGCGGCGCACCGGCTCGGCGTACCAGCGACGATATTCGTCCCAGCCATCGCCAACCCCGCCAAGGTTGACGCAATCCGCTCGCTCGGCGCCGACCTGCGGATTGGCGGTGACCGTTACGCCGACGCCTGGGCCGCCGCGCAGATCTCGGCGGAGGAGTCAGGAGCGATGCAGGTGCCGGCGTTTGACCAGCGAGAAACGATCCTCGGGCAGGGGAGCGTCGCCCTCGAACTCAGCGAACAGGTCAGCGACCTGGACACTGTCCTGGTGCCCGTCGGCGGTGGCGGGCTGATCGCGGGTGTCGCGGCCTACTTCGCCGGCGCCGCGCGCGTCATCGGAGTGGAGCCTGAAGGCGCACCGACCCTCTCCCGCGCCAGGGCCAGTGGCGGTCCTGCCGATGCCCCGACGGGCAGCATCGCCGCGGACGTGCTCGCTCCCCGTCGCATCGGCGACCTCGTGTTCCCGCTCACGGAGTCCTACGTCAGCGGTGTCCTCCTCGTCGACGACGAGGCAATCCGCCGGGCCCAGCATGCACTGTGGCAGAGCACCCGGCTTGTCGCCGAACCTGCCGGGGCGGTGACAACCGCCGCGCTGATCACCGGCGCCTACCGCCCAGAACCTGGCGAGCGAGTCGCCGTCGTGGTCACGGGCGCGAACATCGCGCTGTCCAGCTTCGGAATCCCGGCGGCCGCCGAGCCACGCTGAACCGCCGGGGGCGGCCGGTTGTCGCGCAGCGTCAGAAACGGATTGGCCTCGCCGTCAGCCTTCAAATAGGTCCGTGAGCTCGTCCGCGTGGTCCTCTTCCTCCTTGAGGATGTGCTCGATAAGCCGACGCGTGGTGATGTCGGAGTCGCCGAGCCAGCGGATGATCTCGGTGTAGGCCTCGATGACGATGCGTTCGGCGACGAGGTTCTCGCGGATCATGCCCTGAAGGTCGCTATCGTCGGCGGGAGCAAAGTATTCGGTATGGGCGCGTTCCATCATCGTGGCGGGGTTCATGTCGGGCGACCCGCCGAGCTGGTTGATGCGGTCAGATACGCGCTGGAAGTGCCCGAGTTCTTCGGCGGCGTGATTCTCGAACAAATTGGCGACTTGTTCCCGGTCAATGCCGTGGGCGATGATCGCGTTCTGCGTGTAGCGCAGGTAGCACACCATCTCACTGGCCAGTACCTGGTTGAGCACCGTGATGACGCGGTCGACATCAGTGGTGTTGGACGGGGTGACCGGCCCCTGCATGAGGTGCTGGCGGGCCTCTTGCCGGATGTGGCTGATGTCGATAGCGAAGGCGTTGCGCATTAATCCCCCCCGAGAGTAACCGCATAGTCCCGCTCGTACTCGCGGGCGGCAGGCTAACGCACTCCTGCAGCGCAAAAGCGGCGACCGTACCGGAACGACGTCGGTGTTCCCTCCGAGCCGGGCGGCAAACGTCCGCCCTGCCCATCCCGGTCCCGATCCACGCCTGCCAGACCTCATGACCGGGGCTGTCCAGGTCGATCACCCGCGGGGAGTGCCCCTGTCCACCGCACCAGTGACTGACATGGCGTACCACAAGCCCATGTCGTACCCCTGGCCCGTGGCCTGGCCAGGGGCGGTGTCGCCCTGCCACAGGTAGAGCGGCCAGCCGTTGTAGGTCACCTGGAGCTGTCCGTTGGAGCGTCGCACCGTTCCCAGCAGCCCGGCCCTCACTCCCGGACCCGCCGAGGCCGTGTCGACTCCGTGCGGCAGGACCAGCGGCGGCCATTGCTGCGCGCAGAACCTGTAGCACTGCGAGGGGCCCTGGTGATCGGGCGCATACATGTAGAGCGTGAATCCCGTGCCATCGGTAATGATCTCGCCGAGGCCAGAAAGGGACCGGGCCTCCAGTTGGTAGGCCTGCGCGCCGCCGCTCGCGCTGGACCCGCAGGCCGCAACCGCCAGCCCGGCGGCGAGCACGCCAGAGGCGGCCGCGCCCGCCCAGACAACGCCGCTGCGGGACGCCTCACGATGCCATCGCCCGCCGGTCACTCCGCCAGCCATGCTCCGCCCACAATTCATGAGGCCGCTTCGTGATAGCGGCATTACGCTCCACCGCCAACGTTAGCGGGCACCCAGCCGCCTCAAACCAGCCGCCAAGGGTTGTACGGTCTGACCGCCGGACGGTAGAACCTGTCTATGCGCAAGGTGGAAGCTGCGGCCGAGCAGGCTGCCCGTGTGCCGCCCGAGGTCGTCTGGTCCCTGCTCAGCGACGTCATGGTCTACCCCCAGTGGGGTCCATGGCGCAAGGCCGGCTACCGGAGCGAGGGCGACGCGGCCGCGAATGGCAAGGGCGCCGTCTACTGGCTGGAGGGGTCCAAGCGGTACGGGTTCCGGTACCCCGTCTCGGTTGAGGAAATCCTCGACGTCGAGCCCGGCAAGCGGCTGGCCTACACCGTCCTCCGCGGCATCCCTGTGCGCAATTACCGGGCCGAGGTCACGCTGACCCCGTCACCCGACGGCACCCTCATCCGCTGGGGCGCATCGTGGGACCGGACCATCCTGGGCCGCCTGGTGTACCGGTCGCTGCGCAACCTGTACGCGGTCATCGTGGCCGGCCTGGTGAAGGCCGCGGAGGCTCCCAGAGCTGGACGCGACGCCTCAGCCTCCGACGGGGCGCCGCCGGACACATCCTCCGGTTAACGCTAGCGGGAAGGCAGGAGAATCGGGCCGACGCCGGGGATGGCCTGCGCGCGGGCTTCGGCCAGCAGGCCTTCGGCCGCCTGCCTCGCATTTTCGCCCGTGCGGGACATCCGGGCGGCGATCAGGCCGGACACGATCGGGGTGGAGAACGAGGTGCCGCTCCACTTGGCCATGCCGTAGAACTTGCGGACCTGGTTGGTGTATGGGCTGACATGGCAGGTGTATGTGCCGGTCGCGTAGGCGTTAACGATGTCGCGCCCTGGTGCGTACACGTCGACCCACGGGCCGAAGTTGCTGAATGATGCGCGGCCGCGCCAGTCTCCGCCCAGTGCTCCGACCGAGATCACTCCGGGGAACGCGGCGGGCCAGGCCGGCCGGCGCCTGGCGCTGTTGCCCGCCGGGGCTAGGCATATCGCGCCCTTGGAGTTGCTCAGGCGCTTCAGCCACTGGCCGAAGGCGAGGAGAGGGATGTCATTCCTGGTGGCACACGCGACGTCCACCTGGAAGATGTCGACGCCGAGACGGAACGCTGACTCCAGACGCGCGACGAAGTCCGATTCCAGCGCGCTGCCCGCGACCGAGAAGACGTTCGTCACGATGACATCGGTTGCCGGGGCCATCGTGCGCAGGACGCCTGCGACGAACGTTCCGTGGCCGGTGTAAGGCGGAATGGCTGGCGGGTCGCCTTGGAGCGGCTGGCGCGGGTCGTAGTCCTGATCCGGGTCCTGCACCTCGACGCCGGTCAGCCAGCCGTGGCCGTCAGCCGCGTCCCTCAGCAAACCCGTGTCGGCCAGGTAGACCCGCACACCGGCAC
>JASIBJ010000764.1 GCA_030045215.1 Streptosporangiaceae bacterium
CTTCGCTGGCACGGGCGACCTGCTCAAGGCGCTTCAGGTCCGGCGCGCTCGCGGACCGGCGGGCAAGGGCAGGAAGCAACGACCGCCGGCCAGGGCGGCCGCCCTCCGGGCCGCACTGGACGAGAGCCTGGAGTCGCTCATCGCGGCCATGGCCGACCGGGCAGCCGAAGGCGCAGTCGCCGCGTGGCGGGAGAACCCCGCGGGCGCGGCGCTGATGGGCGCGAAGCCGATGGCCGGCCCGGCCGAGGCCGGCGCGGCCGGAGAGACCGACTACGTCGCTTCGGCCCTCGCCGACCTGGGCATCCTGGATGTATCTGCCGCCGCCGAGCATCCGGGCCCGGCCGTGCTCAGCCGACCCTCGGCCGACCTTGCTGTGCGGGCCGAACGCGCGGTCAGCACCTGGCAGGATCACCTGCTGCAGCTGGTCCGGGCCGAGAACGTCACCAAGCGGTCGATCGCCAGGGTGGTCTCGTTCGACGAGTCGTCACTCGCGCTCGTGCTGGCCGTCGGCGTGCTCGGATACGGTGCTTCGGACGCCACGGCGGCAGAGGAAGCGAGCGGGGTGCCGCAGCGGCTGCTCACCTCCTTGTTCGGGGCCGGGCTGATGCGCGACATCGGGGTGCGAGTCCGGCAGGACCTGCACGACCGGGTCAGCCTGCTGTTCGAGGAGGAGTCCCGGCGGTTCGCTGACCTCATCGACCAGGCCGGAAGGCTGGACGACACGATCGCCACCGAGCTGCTGCAGGCCGGGTTCACGCTGGAGGACGCGCGATGATCGGCAGTTCCACCGCGCAGGCTCAGCTGCTTGCCGACCGGGCCGGGTTGTCGGCCCGGCTGGCCGCCCTGGCCGGGCTCGTCCAGATCGGGTCCGCGCGACGGGGCACCGACGGCTTCAGTGACGACTTGCTCACCGAGGCGAATGACCTGCTCATCAGGGCTGGCCAGCGGCTCATGCTCTCCGCTGACCATACGGTCGTAGCGCTGGCCGGCGGGACGGGCAGCGGCAAGTCGTCGCTGTTCAACCGGCTCGCCGGGGCCGACTTCTCCACCGTTGGCGTGACCCGCCCGGTGACCAGCGAGGTACACGCCTGCGTCTGGGGCGTGTCCGGGTCCGGTCCGCTGCTCGAGTGGCTCGGAGTCCCGCGGCGGTACCGGTACGCGCGGTCGAGCGCGCTCGACAGCGGCGAGCAGTCACTGAGCGGGCTGGTCCTGCTTGACATGCCCGACCATGACTCAGTGATGGGCCACTCGACCGACGTGGTGGACAGGCTGGTCGGACTGTCAGACCTGATGATCTGGGTGCTTGACCCGCAGAAGTACGCCGACGGCGCCGTGCACCGCCGGTTCCTGGTGCCGCTGGCCGGCCACTCCGAGGTGGTTGCGGTCGTGCTCAACCAGGCTGACCTCCTGACCGCCGCGCAGACCGAGGACTGCGTGCTGGACCTGCGGCGGCTGCTTGACTCTGAGAACCTGCACGACGTCCAGATCCTGGTCACCTCGGCCGCTACTGGCGCGGGCATCGAGGAACTGCGCAAGTTGCTGATCGATGCGGTTTCGGCCCGCCGGGCGTCGGCCGCCCGGATTTCGGCTGACGTGGACAAGATCATCGTGCAGTTCGCGCCGTACGGCGAGCTGCCCGATGGGGGAGAAGATGTGCGGCTGCCCGCCGGGACGGCGGGCTCGCTGGCGGCCAAGTTCGCCGGCGCTGCCGGCGTGGAGGCCATTGGCGACTCGCTGCGCAGCGCGAGAGAACTGCGCGCGATGGACTACATCGGCTGGCCGATCAGCTGGCTGGGCGAACGGCTGCGCACCCGCGACCCGGTCAGGAAGATCAGGCTCGGCCGGCTGTGGCAAGAACTGCGCGAGATCAGTACCGGGCCGACCGGCGCGCAGCAGGCCGAGATCGATCTGGCGCTGACCCAGCTTGCCGACGAGGTGACGCCGCCGCTCCCGCTGCCCTGGTCGCGGACCGTGCGAGCGGCCATCCGATCGCACGCGGACGCGATCCCGGCGGCGCTCGGCACCGAGATCGCCGCGGCGCTGCCGGCCGAGCGAAGCGCTGAGCGCTGGTGGCGGCTGGCTGGCGTCGGGCAGGGACTGCTGCTCGGCTGCGCCCTCGTCGGGCTGGCGTGGTTCGGCACGCTCCTGGCGGTTGGCGCGTTCCACGCCGGCAGCGGGCTGCCGCGACTATTCAGTGCCGTAGTTCTGCTGCCGATCGCCGCGCTGCTCGTGTTCGTGTCCCTGCTGGCCGGGTGGGTCGTGGCCCAGCGCTCCTGCGAGGCGGTGAGTGCCGCGGCGGTCAGGGAAACCAAGCTGCTCGACAGCGACATCAGGCGCCGGATGACGGGCGTCGCCCATGATCAGGTGATTGCTCCGGCCAATCTGGAGCTGTCTGAGCTGGAACGCTACCGCGACGAGCTGGAGCTGGCTCGCGGGCACGGTCGAGCCGAGGTGGCAGCGCCCTCGTTCTCTGCCTGACAGAGGCGGAACACCCCGCCCGGGTTTATCCAGACACCGGTTGGCCGGAGCGCCACTCTTCATCGGTTCGGTCCACGATATATACCGCTATGCCCCGGTTCCGAGAGTCGATCAAGAGCGGGGTGGCGCGATGGTCAGCGCGCCGCGGGCGAATAGTGACAGGGCCCGCCGACGGCAGGCATTCGTGATCCACAGGCCGGCGATCTCGAGACCGGATACCCACAGCGGCAATCGCGCTGGCGTCGTCGGCGCCGCCCTGGGCTGATGCTGGCTGGGCAGGCGGCGCAGAACCGCCGCGGGCATCGAGGCGGGTCATGAGCGACCCGGTCGTCGGGCTGCAAGACCAGTGAGGAGATTGGCCGATGGTGAACGAATCGAACTTCTGTGTGGCGGGATATGTCGCCACCGTTCCGGTTCCCGGGCTGACGCTGTCGGGGGTGCCGACGCTGCAGATGCGAGTGGCCTGGACACCCAGGAAGCGTGACCGGGGTACCGGCGACTGGGCCGACGAGCCCGCGTGCTTCGCTACGGTGAAGTGCTATCGCAAGCTGGCCGAGAACGCCTTCATGAGCGTCCACAAGGGTGAGCCGGTCCTGGTCAGCGGGTCGCTCAGGATCCGCGAGTACGACGCGAAGGACGGCAGCCGCCGGACAAGTGTCGACGTCACGGCTACTTCGATCGGACACGACCTGTCCCGTGGCGTCGCCACGTTCAGGCGCCTTCCCAAGGCCGCCGACCCGGTGCCCATGGAGAACGCCGATGATCATCCCGAGTGGGCCAAGTCCGCGATCGCCAGGGTGACGGGCAACGCTCAGGACGAAGTCGCCGCACCCGATGAGGCGAGCGGCGAACTGGCCGAGGAGACGGCGAGCGAGCCGGTTGCCGCACCATTCTGAGCAGTAACTGAGGCTCCCGGCGACCTGGCGGCCCCGGGCACTAGGCGATGCCGGGCACGGACGGGGCGGGCAGCCGGCGACCAGGCCTGACGAGTGGTCTGTTGGCCGGGCTGCGGGTTCAAAGTCGTGCCCGGCTAGCCCTACCCTTGAAGACATGCCGGAGTTCATCTACCAGATGAGCCGTGTCCGCAAGGCGCACGGCGACAAGGTCGTTCTCGACGACGTGACGCTGGCGTTCCTGCCGGGCGCCAAGATCGGCGTGCTCGGGCCCAACGGCACGGGTAAGTCGACGTTGCTGCGGATGATGGCCGGCGTAGAGCAGCCTTCCAACGGCGATGCGCGGCTGATGCCAGGGTTCACGGTGGGGATCTTGGATCAGGAGCCCGTGCTCGATGAGTCCAAGACCGTGCTGGGCAACGTCGAGGAAGGCGTAGCCGAGACCAAGGCCCTGCTGGAGCGGTACAACCAGATCGCGGAGCAGATGGCCACCGACTACTCCGACGAGTTGCTGACCGAGATGGGCGTGCTGCAGGAGCAGCTTGACCATCTCGATGCCTGGGACCTGGAGAGCCAGCTCGAGCAGGCGATGGACGCGCTGCGGTGCCCGCCGCCGGACGCAGACGTGAGCGTGCTCTCTGGCGGTGAGCGGCGCCGGGTGGCCCTGTGCCGGCTGTTGCTGTCGCAGCCGGATCTGCTGCTGCTGGACGAGCCAACCAACCATCTGGACGCGGAAAGCGTGCAGTGGCTGGAGCAGCACCTGGAGAAGTACGCCGGGACTGTGGTGGCCGTCACCCACGACCGGTACTTCCTGGACAACGTCGCGGGCTGGATCCTGGAGCTGGACCGGGGCCGCGCATACCCGTACGAGGGCAATTACTCGACCTACCTGGAGACCAAGGCCGCCCGGCTCAAGGTCGAGGGGGCCAAGGACGCCAAGCGGCGCAAGCTGCTGGAGGACGAGCTGGAATGGGTCCGGTCCAGCCCGCGGGCGCGGCAGGCCAAGAGCCGCGCGCGCCTGCAGCGGTATGACGAGATGGCGGCCGAGGCTGACCGGAACCGCAAGCTCGACTTCGAGGAGATCCAGATCCCGCCCGGCCCGCGGCTGGGAACCAAGGTGGTCGAGGTCGCGGGCCTGACCAAGGGATTTGACGACCGGACGCTGATCGAGGACCTGAGCTTCAGCCTGCCGCAGGGTGGCATCGTGGGCGTGATCGGTCCGAACGGGGTGGGCAAGACCACGCTGTTCAAGATGATCATCGGCGAGGAGCAGCCGGACTCGGGCACGATCGTGGTCGGGGACACGGTCGACGTTGCCTACGTCGACCAGGAACGTGCCCGGATCGATCCGAACAAGAACGTCTGGGAAGTCATCTCAGACGGCGAGAGCTACATCACGGCCGGGAAGACCGAGATCCCGAGCCGGGCTTACGTCGCGGCGTTCGGCTTCAAGGGCGGCGACCAGCAAAAGCCGGCCGGAGTCCTGTCCGGCGGCGAGCGCAACCGGGTGAACCTGGCGCTGACGCTCAAGCAGGGCGGCAATCTGCTGCTGCTGGACGAACCGACCAACGACCTGGACGTGGAGACCCTGTCGTCGCTGGAGAACGCCCTGCTGGAGTTCCCCGGCTGCGCCGTGATCACCAGCCACGACCGATGGTTCCTGGACCGGATCGCGACCCACATCCTGGCCTGGGAGGGCGGGGCGAGCTGGTTCTGGTTCGAGGGCAACTTCGAGTCATACGAGAAGAACAAGATCGAGCGGCTCGGCGCCGAGGCGGCCAGGCCGCACCGGGTCACCTATCGGAAGCTGACCAGGGACTAGCGACACGGGCGCCGGCCGCGGAGTTCGGGGGTGATCCCCTCGGACCCAGGACACCCGCGTTCCCCGCGGTCTTCCTTACCTAGGGCGCGCTTCCGAGGATGAAGATCGGCGTCGAACTAGTGCCCTGGAAACTCGCGCCGAGCGCTACGCACATATCGACCTGCGGGCACTGGATGGGTCCAATTTCCGGGAATCCATTAGCCCACCACCCGGCCGGTACTTTGGCCGGCCGCCAGTTCGCGCCGCCGTTGCTGGTAGCCAGCAGCATCGCGCCGCCCGCGTTGCCGCCTCTGCTGTATTCGCCGGTCACATAGCAGGTCGAGTCGGTCGGACAAGAGAAGGCACTCGGCTCCGCTCCCGGCAGATCCTGCGGCAGCTGCCGTTGCGTCCAGGTGCGGCCGCCATCGGCCGACGCCGCGAAGGCGTTCTGCTGACGCAGGTTCGTGGATCCGTTCATGAAACAGTGACGGGTATCGGGACAATCCAACTGCGGGGCGAATCCGGGACTGAAGTCGGCGGCCAGGCGGCCAGGCGTCCAGGTGGCACCGCCATCCGTTGTGATCTCGACGAACCCTCCGCGCCCAGGGATTTTGTTATATCCGACATCAGCGGTACTGACGCCGATCGCGACACAGTCGCTCGCGGTCGGGCAGCTGAGCGTCTGCATCACCTGCCCGGCCGGGAACTTCGAGATGGCAAACTGCCGACCCGCGTCGGTTGTGCGCAGGAACGTCACTCCCCCGTAGTCGAACCATCCTGGGAGCCACCCCGGCCCGGGCGCGATCTCCGTTGCCAGCAGCCCGCTGCAGGTCGACGCCGTCGGGCAGCCGAGCTGGAAGATCGTGCCGCTGACGGCAGGCAGCGCGTCGATGGTCCAGGAGTGCCCGCCGTCGGAGGTGTCGGCGAACACCGGCTGGCCGAAGTAGATCCCTCCCGTTGCGCAGTCGGTCGCCGTGGCGCAGGACAGCGGGGTGGTGAAGCTCAGCCCGGACGGCACTCGCAGGGCGCTCCAGGAGATGCCTTCGGTGGTAGAGACATAGAGGGTGTTCAAGTCCGGGACGCCGCTGGCCGACGTGGTGCTGTCGCCGATGACGTAGCAAGTCCCAGCCGCCGGACAGGTCAGGTAGACGGCGGACAACCCCTCGGTGCTCCGCTGCCAGCCGGTGACCAGGTAGCTGGCCAGCCGCCAGGTATCTGCGGCCGCAGGCGTCGCGGTGACGGGATGCTGCGGGAGCGCGCGGGCCGCCTGCCAGCGGGTGTGCACCGGCCTGGTCAGCCGGCTTTGGCCGGGCAGCACGATGACGAGCACGGAGGCTACGAGAGCAGCTGCAGACGCGGCCGCTATTAGCGTTCGCCGACCTGGCGCCCGTCGGCGGCGCCGTGCAGCGGGCGCAGACTCCGGGATCGCCCGTGTCGGGACCCGGATGCTGGCGGCCAGGAAGCTGACTCCGTCGGCGACGGCGGCCCAGCCGTCAGTCTCGGCCCGGCAGTCTGCGCAGGCCGCAAGGTGCGCCCGCGCGCCATCCTCCTCGCCGTTGATCTCGGCGAGCATGTCCCCAAGATCCATGTGTTGCGACGTCACGCTTATCCCTTCTCCCCGTTTTCGTTTAGCGTCCGGACGAGGGCGGCGCGTGCCCTGGTCAGGCGGCTCTTCACCGTGCCAACCGGTATCTGGAGCACCTCGGCGACCTCCGCCAGGCTGAGCCCGGCACCGAAAGCCAGCCCCAGCACCTCGCGATGCGCTCGCCCGAGGCCGGCGATCGCCCCGGCGACCTCGCTTACCTCGGCGCGCTTCAGCGCAAGAGCCTCCGGCCCAGGGCCGGCGCTCGGCTGATCGACGAGTTCCGCGTCATGCACCAGCCACAGCCGCCGACGCCGTAGTCGGTCGCGCGCCTTGCGCCTCGCGATGGCGATGACCCAGGTTCTGGCCCTGGACTCGCCGCGGAAGGACCCGGCGCTGCGCCAGACGGCCAGCATGGTGTCCTGGAATATCTCCTCGGCCAGGGTGCTGTCGCTCACGACGAGCGCAATGTGGGCGAGTACTGCTTGGCTGTGCAACCGGTAGAACTCGGTCATCGCGGCCTGATCGCCGTCGGCGACGCTCCGCAGGAGCGCGACCTCGTCGAGCCCTCGGCCGAGTACAGTCGGCGGATCTGCCACCTGGGCAGCGGGCCATGCAAGCCTGACCTGTGGTGGTCGGCCCGCGGCGGAGTCAGTTGAAGGCTTTCCCACGACCGGTTGGTAGCAGCGAGTCGCGTTGTGGTTCCCGCAGATTATTGCCCCTTAACATCCCGAGGGCGCAAGCCGCTTCTAACCTGATCGCCAGCTGCTTGCTCCGCATATGCTCCAGTGAGCGCAAATCCGGCGCTGCACCACTGCCGATCGGAGCCGTACCTGCATGACCACCGACGACTCGTCGTCCGTTAGCCCAGCGCTAGCTGCGGCGTCGCCGCGGCGTGCCACGGACCTGCCCCAGCGCGCGCGAGTCGTCGTGGTCGGCGGTGGCATCATCGGCACCTCGATCACCTACCACCTGGCTCATCTGGGCTGGAAGGACGTCGTACTGCTGGAACGGGACCGGCTCACGTCGGGGACGACCTGGCACGCGGCCGGCCTGATGGCGACTTTCGGCTCTACTTCCGAGACCTCGACCGAGTTGCGCAAGTACACCCGCGACCTGTACCTGCGGCTGGAGGACGAGACCGGGCTGGCGACCGGCATGCGTCAGGTCGGCCTGATCGAGCTCGCCATCGAACGGGGCCGGCTGGAGGAGTACCGGCGCGTCGCGGCCTTCAACCGGCACTGCGGCGTGGAGGTGCACGAGATCTCCGCCCGTGAGGTCGCCGACCTGTGGCCGCTGGCACGGACCGACGACGTGCTGGCCGGCTTCTACATCCCGGCCGATGGCCGAGTGAACCCCGTCGACGTCACCATGTCGCTGGCCAGGGGCGCGCGGCAGCAAGGCGCGAAGATCATCGAGGGCGTCCCCGTCACCGGGTTCCTGCGCAGGAACGGCGCCGTGGCCGGGGTTCGGACCGCCCAAGGCGACATCGAGGCCGAGTACGTGGTCAACTGCGCGGGCATGTGGGCCCGTCAGCTCGGGGAGCTGGCCGGGGTCAGCATCCCGCTGCAGGCAGCCGAGCACTACTACCTGCTGACCGAGCCGATCGCCGAGGTGAACCGGGACTGGCCGGTGCTGGAGGACCCGGCCAACTACGGCTACTTCCGCGAGGAGGGCGGCGGGCTGATGCTTGGCATGTTCGAGCCGGTGTGCGCCCCATGGCGGGTCGAGGGCATCCCGCAGGACTTCTCCTTCGGTGAGCTGCCGCC
>JASIBJ010000765.1 GCA_030045215.1 Streptosporangiaceae bacterium
AGCCATGGCGAGGACCTCCAGGATCTGTAACGTGTTCTAGTGGGATTCAAGCACGTGCGAATGCTGGGGTGAATGGCCAGCACCTCGAATTTTTGAGAACACGTTCTACTATGGAGCTGGCCGAGCGTTAAGGAGCGGGCGTGGGTACTGCGGTGATCGTCGAGGCCGTGCGGACGCTGATAGGCAAGCGCCGCGGGGCGCTCTCCGGCCTGCATCCAGCGGAGATACTCGGCCGGGCGCAGACCGCGGTGGTCGAGCGGGCCGGCCTGGATCCGTCCGCGGTCGAGCAGATCGCCGGCGGATGCGTCACCCAGGCCGGAGAGCAGGCGGGCAACGTCACCCGCACCGCGTGGCTGCACGCCGGGATGCCGATCCAGACCGGCTGCCAGACCCTGGACGCCCAGTGCGGCTCGGCCCAGCAGGCCGTGCACCTCATCGCCGGGCTCATCGCCGCGGGGGCCATCGACGTCGGCATCGGCTGCGGCGTGGAGGCGATGAGCCGGGTCGGGCTCGGAGCCAACATCGGTACCGGCATCGGGACGCCGCGGCCAGATTCCTGGGCGATCGACATGCCGAACCAGTTCCAGGCCGCCGAGCGGATCGCGATCAGGCGCGGCCTCAGCCGCGCCGACCTCGACGCGTTCGGACTTGGCTCGCAGCGGAAAGCGGCGAGGGCCCGGGCCGAGGCCCGGTTCGACCGGGAGGTTGTCCCGGTGAAGGCGCCGGTGCTGGACGCCGAGGGTGCGCCAACCGGAGAGGTCCGTGCCATCGACCGCGATGAGGGGCTGCGGACCACCACGCCCGAAGGGCTGGCCGCGCTCAAGCCGGTGCTGCCCGACGGCCTGCACACCGCGGGGACGTCCTCGCAGATCTCCGACGGCGCCGCCGCGGTGCTGCTGGTCGCGCAGGAGCGCGTGCGGGAACTGGGCCTGCGGCCGCGGGCCAGGATCGTAGCGCAGGCCCTCATCGGCGACGAGCCGTACTACCACCTGGACGGGCCGGTGGCCGCGACGTCGCGCGTGCTCTCCAGGGCCGGGATGACGATCGACGACATCGACCTGTTCGAGGTGAACGAGGCGTTCGCGTCGGTGGTGCTGTCCTGGATGAGCCAGCACGAACCCGACCCGGACAAGGTCAACGTGAACGGCGGCGCGATCGCGCTTGGCCATCCGGTCGGCAGCACTGGCTCGCGGCTGCTGACCACCGCCCTGCACGAGCTTGAGCGCCGGGACGCCAGCACCGCCCTCATCTCGATGTGCGCCGGCGGCGCGATGGCGACGGCCACGATCATCGAGCGGATCTAGTCGCAACGCCGGGAGCTTCACGCGTGCTGGCTGCTCACTGAGACCACCTCGCCGGTGAGATACGAGGCGTAGTCGCTGGCCAGGAACACCATGACGTTGGCGACTTCCCACGGCTCGGCGCCCCGGCCGAAGGCCTCACGGCGCGCGAGTTCGTCCAGCACGTCCTGGCTCATCACCTTGGCCAGGAACGGATGGGTCGCCAGGCTGGGCGCGACCGCGTTGACCCGGATGCCGTGCGGTGCGACGTCCAGTGCGGCGCATCGGGTCAGCGCCATGACTCCGGCCTTGGCCGCCGCGTAGTGGGCCTGGCCTTCCTGCGCCCGCCAGCCGAGCACGGAGGCGTTGTTGACCACCGCGCCGCCGTGCCCCTGGGCGACCATGTGCAGCAGCGCCGCCCGGGTGCCGCGGAACGTTCCGTTCAGAGTGACGTCGAGCACCCGCGTCCATTCCGCGTCGGTCATCTCCAGCACGGACCTCGTCCCGCCGAGCCCGGCATTGTTGATCATTACGTCGATCCGGCCGAAGTGGTCGGCCGCACCCGTGATCAGCGCCTGGACTGAGTAGTCATCGGTGACATCGCAGGGTGTCGACCAGACCGAGTCGCCGTAGACCTCGGCCAGCTCCGACGCGAACGCGGCCAGCCGTTCCTCATGCTGGTCGCTGATCGCGACCTTCGCTCCCTCCTCGAGGCAGCGGCGGGCGGCCGCGGATCCGATGCCGGCGCCCGCCGCTGCCGTGATGACGACCACCTTGCCGTCAAGGAGCTGGTGGCTGGCGGGCCGTTCGGGCGCGGGTACCGGCTGGCCCGGTGCCGCCGGTTCGCCTGCTGGCGTCATGGATGCAACCTCCTTCTCGGCGCGGCAAGCACCGGCGCGGCAAGCACCGTCAGCCTCGGCGCGGCAAGCACCGTCAGCCCTGGCGCCGCCGCCACTGGTCAGCCTCGGGGCTGGCGAGGAAGGCCAAGGGCCCGCTCGGCGATGATGCCACGCTGGATCTCGGCCGACCCGCCGTAAATCGTGTCGGCCCGGCTGAACAAGAACAACCGCTGCCAGTCGTTCAGGTCGTAGGGCGGACCCTGGACGACCAGCGACGCGGGCCCGAGCACCTGCATCGCCAGCTCGCCGAGATCGCGATGCCACCGGGACCAGATCAGCTTGACCACCGACGCCTCGGCGGCTGCGGTCGCGCCGACGTCCGCCGCGTCTCCGTCGAGCATCGTGAGCATCTGCTCGCGCATCACCCGCAGCTCGATCCACGCCCTGGCCAGCTTGTCGCGCAGCAGCGGGTCACGAGCGGCGCCATTGCGGCGGGCCGCGTCGATCAGAGCGTCCAGTTCTCGCTGGTACCCGACCTGCTGGCCGAGCGTCGAGACGCCGCGCTCGATCGCCAGCGTGGCCATCGCCACCCGCCAGCCGTCGCCGGGCTGGCCGACCACCATGTCGCGCGCGGTCCTGGCGCCGTCGAAGAACACCTCGTTGAATTCGGAGGTGCCGGTGAGCTGGCGGATCGGCCTGACCGTGATGGCAGGCTGTTTCATCGGAACGAGGAGGTACGACAGGCCGGTCGAGCGCCGCGAGCCGGCCTCGGTCCTGGCGAGCAGGAAGCACCAGTCGGCGACATGGGCCAGAGAGGTCCACACCTTCTGGCCGGTGATGACCCACTCGTCGCCGTCAAGCCGGGCCGAAGTGCTCAGCGAGGCGAGATCCGAGCCTGCGCCAGGCTCTGAATAGCCCTGGCACCACAGCTCGCGAACGGCCGCGATCGGCGGCAGGAACCGCTGCTTCTGCTCGGCCGTGCCGAAGGCCAGCACCGTTGGCCCGAGCAGTTCCTCGCCCATGTGACCGACGCGCGCGGGCGCACCGCTACGCGCGTACTCCTCGTGAAAAATCACCTGCCGGGCCAGCGTGGCCTCGTGACCGCCGTACTGACGGGGCCAGCCGAGGCAGGTCCAGCCGCTAGCGGCGAGGTGCCGGTTCCACGCCAGCCGCTGCTCGAAGTGCTCGTGCTCGCGGCCCGGCCCGCCGAGGCCGCGCAGTGCGGCGAAGCGCCCGGTCAGGTTCTGCTCGAGCCACCGCCGCACCCGCTGGCGGAACTCGGCGTCCTGATCGGCTGGCTGCACGGAACCTCCCGGCCGGTTACTGTCGCTCGTCGAGCACCTTGTGGTCTTCGACTGTTGTCTCCCGGTCAGATTGCCCGCGGACGGCGCGGCAGCACAACTGCGCCGACGCAGAAGCCGACGACCACCTGCGCATACCGTTGAAAGATCTTGACCGCAAGTCTTGACAATAACTTAATAGCAGGAAATTGTGACTCAATTAGTAAAATGGCTCGGGGGTATCGATGCGCCACCGTTGGGTCTTGGCTACGGCCGCCTTTTGCGGTCTTGCCGCCACCTCCGGCCTCCCCGCCTCTGTTGCGGCGGCATCGGCGACGCCATCCTGGCAGATCTCCGCTGTGATCCCCGGACCGGCAGGCCTGGCCAATCTCGTCGCCGTGACTGCACTCGGAGCGGATGCGTGGGCTGCGGGCGAGGGCGGACCTGCGCTCTACGGGCCCCAGATCGAGAACTGGAACGGCAGCACCTGGGAGAACCTGACACCGGCGGGTTTGACGACGGGCCAGATAGAAGCGCTCGGAATGTCGTCACCGAACAACGTGTGGGCGGCCGCTTACAGCAACACGGACAGCTACGCGTTGCGCTGGAACGGGCATGAGTGGACGGAGTACCAGTTCCACGAGATGGTCTCGCCGACGGGCCTGGTCGTACTGTCGACCCGCGACGTCTGGGTATTCGGGGTAGCGGGTGAATACCAGCCGTTCATCCGGCGCTTCGACGGGCACCGCTGGCACACTGTCGCAAGCCCCGTGGCGCCGCTCGGCGCAAGCGCAGTGACGGCGCGCGACATATGGATCGTCGGGGGCGTAGAGCCGTCATACGAATACCAGACCAGCTATGCCAGCGCGCTGGCCAACTGGACCGGGTCGCGGTGGCGCGAGGTGCGGCTTCCGAATCTGCACCTCAACAAGCATCAGTCGTTCCAGCCCATGGGCGTTGTCGCCACCGGACGTACGAGTGTATGGGTGGACGGCGAAGTTCTCCGCACCACCGGAGTGGTCGATGAGCGGTCAGTGTTGCTGCGCTGGAACGGCAAATCCTGGAAAATCTACGACAGCCCGGTCAACGACTTGCAGCAGATCGCCTCGGACGGGCACACCGGCCTCTGGCTGACCGCGGACGACTCGGTCCACTTCCGCGCCTATCTCGTGCATTTCCGCAACGGCGCCTGGCAGGTCACGTCAGCCCCTCTGCCCTCAGGTCAGTCAGACGACAACGTCCAGCTCTACGGCATCGTCAACGTGCCCGGCACGACCTCGGAATGGGCAAGCGGCTGGATCGCCCAGCCCTATGGCAGCCCACAGGGCGTCGTTGACGTCCTGCGCTCCTGAGCCGATTGCCGCCAGCTGACTTTCATAATGGCGACTGGGGAATACGAGGGAGAGTGGCTATGCGCGCCGAACAGGTACGCCGCCTCAGCGCCGGGGCAGTCTTGGCCGTGTGCTTGCCGTTCGTGGTGCTGTCCGGCAGTCAGGCGAGCGCGGCGGTCGGGCCGGCTGGCGTGCGGGGCATCCACCTCACGGGTATCCCTGACGGGGTGGCGGTCGATCCGGCGACGGACACCGCGTACGTAACGGTGCGCGGCACGTCGGGCTCCGACGGCCACATAGTCGTGATCGACCTGGCTACGGACGCGATCACCGCCACGATCGAGGTCGGCCAGTACCCGACGGGTATCGCGGTGGATCCGGACACCGACGTGATTTACGCGATTAACTACCTCAGCGATACCGTGTCGGTGGTCGCCGGTACCAGCAACTCGGTAACTGCCACGATCACCGACGTGACCAGCCGGGCCAAGGCGCTGAACGGGATAGCCGTCGATCCGGCGACGAACCAGGTCTACGTCGGGGTGGACCCCGGGTCAGTGGCCGTGATCAGCGGCGCGACGGATGCCGTCACGGACACCATCACGAGCAACGCCAGCTTTCCTGAGGCCGTCGCGGTGAACCAGGAGACTCACACCGTCTATGCCGCGTTCGGTTTCACGAGTCGCACGCTGCTGGTCATTAGCGGCACGTCGGACGCGGTGACCGACACCATCTTGACGGGGCCGCCTTACTCGGTTGCTGTAGACGCGGCAACGAACACGTTCTACGTGGGGGACGGCGGGGAAGTGACCGCCTACAGCGGCGCCACCAACGACGTGACCGGCTCCGT
>JASIBJ010000766.1 GCA_030045215.1 Streptosporangiaceae bacterium
AGATACTGAGGTAGCGCATGCTTAGATCCGTTTCAGGTCGGGCCGCAGTCGTGCTGTCCGGCAGTGCCATCGCGCTGGCGGCAGTCACCCTTCCGGCCCAGGCCTCCACGGCAGCCACGGGCTGGCGAGCCGTTACCACCGTGAGCGTCAAGGGCAGTCTGGCCCTCCTGACCGGCGTGGACGCGGTTGCCGCCAACGACGCCTGGGCAGCCGGATTCGCCGGGACATCCAGCGGCAAGAAGCCAGACGGGCTGATTGAGCACTGGGCCGGGCGGTCCTGGCAGCAGGTGAAACTCCCGGCGAAGGTGGCAAAGGCCTGGGATGGCTTCGGGCCGACCGATGTCCTCATCGGCGCGTCTTCGGCCACGAACGTGTGGGCGGTGACGCAGATCGGCGCAGCAGACTCCGACGGGTACGTGCGCCTGTCGGGTCGCACCTGGACGAGCGGCGCGCTGCCCGGAACGAACGGATCAACCGGCTCGCTCGTGCTGGTGACCTCGGTGCTGGTGCTCAAGTCCGGCACCTGGGTCTTCGGCGGCAAACTCACTGTGACGGGCACGCAAGCGTCGTTCGTTCCGTACGCCGAGTACTACAACGGCCGCCGCTGGAGCGCCGTGAAGGTCCCGGGGACCGGTGAGATCACTGCGGCGAGCGCGATCTCGGCTCACAACATCTGGGCCGTGACCGGCACTTCCGGTGCCGCGGAGGAGATTGCCCCGGGCGGGACGGCTCCCGCCACCTCTGTGGTACTGCACTGGAACGGCGACAGCTGGCAGCAGGAGGCAGCCCAGCCCAGCCTCCCGACTGGCGGCGACCTCACCAGCATTACCGTCGGCAAGCAGTTCCTGGTTGGCGGCGATGTCGCCACGAGCAGCGGCGGCACGGCCGTCCAGTTCACCGACCAGCTCAGCGCCGGCAAGTGGAGCCCGGTCGTCGACCTGCCGCGGTCCGCGGCTAGTGCGAAAGCGTCGGATGACATTCCTTACCAGATCGAGAGCCTGGTTCCGGCCGGCGCTGGCAGCTACTGGGCGCTGTCCGACAACCTGTCCGTGGTGACGCCGATGCTCTGGCACTACGCGGGCGGCAAGTGGTCGGCGGTAACCAGCCCGACGTTCGGCAACAAGCATCGGGCGCTGTTCCAGCTGTCGGACGTGGCGGGCTCGACCTCGGTCTGGGCAGTCGGCGCGCTGGGGACCGAGTCGGCCGCAAAGGGCCTCATCGCCTTGACCGGACCGACCCCGCGCTAACCGGGGAACGCGACCTGGCCCGGCCGGCTCCCGCTTGCGGGGCCGGCCGGGCTCTTACTTGTCGCCGGTTACGAGATCACGTGTTGAGCGTTGCGAGGATCTCGGAGGTTCCCTTAACGCACTTGGACGTGTTGCCGGTCTTGAGCATCTCGGGCGTAGGGAACGCCGAGCAGGTCCAGCCGCTGATCTTGACTGGGCCGCTGCCGCCGGCTCCCGGTGCCTTGCCCTCGCGGATCGCCTCGGCGTAGTCCTGCTCGATGGTCCGGGCGGCAGAGCACGAGACGGCCGTGCTGTTGACCGAGAGGTTTACTGGAACGTGGGCGGCGGTCTGGCTGGTGCCGCAGCTCACCGGCTTGGACGCGCTCGTGCTTGGGCTGTGACTGCAGGCAGTCACCGCGAGTGAGCCAATGACGATGCTTGCGAGGCACAGCGAGATGGGCAGCCGCTGCCGATAGGGGCGATAAGCCCGCCGGACCTGCATAGTCGTCTCCTTTCCGCGCCCATCATGCCGTCTGCACCGCTATCGACCCAACCTGGATCGCAGATCTGGCCGTGCTTAGTTACCGCTCGCATGCTGCGAATTGCATAATCAGTCACTGTTCTGCATAATAATTCAGCCAGGGTGTGTACGGCAGCGGCTGCGGAACCGGCGGCCGCGGAGTGTGCGGTGCGGCGGCCGCCGGTGAACGCGAGCCGGGTATGGCGGCTGAATGGCAGCAGGGTCGGGTGGAGGGATCGATGGGCGCGCGGGTTGCGGTGGCCGGCGCAAGCGGGTACGCGGGCGGCGAGCTGCTCAGGCTGCTGGCCGGTCACCCGCAGCTCAAGCTGACCGCGGTTACGGCCGACAGCAGCGCCGGCAAGACGGTCGGCGAGCTTCATCCGCAGCTCGCGGGCGTCCCGAGCCTGGCGGGAATCGTCCTGCGGCCGCACGCTTCGGCGGCCCTGGCCGACTGCGATCTCCTCTTCCTCGCACTGCCCGCGGGCCAGTCTGGTGACATCGCCGATATGGCCCACGCCGGAACAAAGATCGTTGATCTCGGTCCGGACTTCCGGCTCGCCGATCCGGACGCGTGGGAACGCCACTACGGCGGCTCGCACGCGGGTCACTGGGTAACCGGCATCCCCGAGCTTCCCGGTGCCAGGGCACAGATCCGGCAGGCCAACGAGGTCGCTGCACCTGGCTGTTACGCCACTGCCGCGATCCTGGCCCTCCTCCCGCTCGTCTCGGCTGGCCTGGCGGACCCCGCCGACATCGTCGTGGTGGCCGCGTCCGGTACCTCCGGCGCCGGCCGGTCCCCCAGGGCCGACCTGCTCGCGAGCGAGGTGCTGGGATCGGTCAGCGCGTATCAGGTCGGCGGTGCGCACCGGCACACGCCGGAGATCGAGCAGGCCCTCGCGACGGCGGCACCCGGCCAGGAGGTACGAGTCAGCTTCACTCCGCTGCTCGTGCCCATGCCGCGAGGCATCCTCGCGACCTGCACCGCCCGGCTAGCTGACGACGAGGCGTCGACGGACCTGGCCCGCGACGTGCTCGTCGGCTCGTATGGGCGCGAGCCGTTCGTAACCGTATTGCCCGAGGGGCGCTGGCCCGCGACCTCGTCGGTCGCGGGCTCCAACGGCGTTCACCTGCAGGCGGCTGTCGACTCCAGAGCAGGCCGGGTCGTCGTCGTGGCCGCCATCGACAACCTCGGCAAGGGCGCCGCCGGCCAGGCCGTTCAGAACGCCAACCTCATGCTCGGCCTGCCCGAGACCACCGGCCTGACCGCGATCGGAGTCGCGCCGTGACCGTCACCGCACCGCTCGGGTTCCGCGCGGCCGGAGTCGCGGCCGGCATCAAGGAGTCGGGCGACAAGGACGTCGCGATCGTCATCAACGACGGGCCGTCGGCCGCGGCGGCGGGCGTGTTCACGGCGAACCGCGTGAAGGCGGCGCCGGTGCTCTGGAGCCAGCAGGTCCTGTCCGGCGGGCACGTGCGGGCCGTCGTGCTCAACTCCGGCGGCGCGAACGCCTGTACCGGCCCGGCCGGCTTCCAGGACACGCACAAGACCGCCGAGCACGTGGCGGAACAACTCGGCGTCGGCGCGGCCGAGGTGGCAGTGTGCTCCACCGGCCTCATCGGCGAGCGGCTTGCACTGGACAAGCTGCTGGCCGGCGTGGACAGGGCCGTGGCCGCCGCCTCGGTCGAGGGCGGCGTGGCCGCCGCGGACGCGATCCGCACCACCGACACGGTGGCGAAGACCTGCTCAGTCCAGGGCAGCGGCTACCTCATCGGCGGGATGGCCAAGGGCGCCGCGATGCTGGCGCCCGCGCTGGCGACCATGCTCGCGGTGCTGACCACCGATGCCGACCTGACGACTGCGGAGCTCAGTGCGGGCCTGCGCGAAGCGGTCCGCACCACCTTCAGCCGGCTCGACACCGATGGCTGCATGTCGACCAACGACACGGTGCTGCTGCTGGCCAGTGGCGGGGCGGGCACGAGGCCGGACCCGGCCGAGTTCACCGGCCTGCTGACCATGGCCTGCGCCAGCCTCGCGCGCCAGATGCAGCAAGACGCTGAGGGCGCGAGCAAGGCCATCGCGATCGAGGTCACGAGCGCGGCGTCGGAGGAGGACGCCGTCGAGGTCGGCCGCGCGATCGCGCGGTGCAACCTGCTCAAGTGCGCCATCCACGGCGAGGATCCGAACTGGGGCCGGGTGCTTGCGGCGGTCGGCACGACCAGCGCGTCGTTCGAGCCGGACGAGATCGCCGTCGCGATCAACGGCGTGTGGGTGTGCCGGTCCGGCGCGGCCGCCGCCGACCGCTCCCGCGTTGACCTGAGCCCTCGCGAGGTCACGATCACCGTCGACCTGGCGGCCGGCCAGCAGAAAGCGACGATCCTGACCACCGACCTGACCGCCGCCTACGTGCACGAGAACTCGGCGTACTCGACATGAAAATCCTTCAGGAGGGGAACGAGGTGGCCCTCCAGAAAGCCGCCACCCTGATCGAAGCGCTGCCCTGGCTTGAGCGTTTTCACGGCCAGACCGTCGTGCTCAAGTACGGCGGCAACGCCATGACCGACGAGCAGCTACGGCGTGCATTCGCCCAGGACGTCGTCTTTCTGCGCTACGCCGGCCTGAAGCCGGTGGTCGTGCACGGCGGCGGGCCGCAGATCAACGCGCAGCTGGACCGGCTCGGCATGCCGTCGGTGTTCCGCGCTGGGTTGCGGGTTACCACCCCGGAGACCATGGACGTGGTCCGCATGGTGCTGACGGGCCAGGTGAACCGCGAGATCGTCGGCCTGATCAACGAGCACGGGCCGTTCGCCGTGGGCATGTCGGGCGAGGACGCGCACCTGCTGACCGCGCGGCGGCTGGAGGCCGAGGTTGACGGCGTGAAGGTCGACATCGGGGAGGTCGGCGACATCGAGTCGGTCAACCCCGGAGCGGTGACCGCGTTGCTCGGCGACGGCAGGATCCCGGTGATCTCCAGCGTGGCCCGTGGCGCGAGCGGCGGCGTACTGAATGTCAACGCGGACACCGCGGCGGCGGCTCTGGCGATCGAGCTGAGCGCGGCCAAGCTGGTGCTGCTGACCGACGTGGCCGGCCTGTACCCGCGCTGGTCGGGCACGGATGTGGCAAGCGCGGTCGCGGCCAGGCCGATCAGCCAGCTCACCGCGGATGAGCTGGCCGCGCTCATGCCGGGCCTGTCCGACGGCATGATCCCGAAGATGGAGGCCTGCTTGCGGGCCGTCCGCGGCGGCGTGCCGCAGGCGCACGTCCTCGACGGCAGGCTCCCGCACGCGATCCTGCTGGAGATATTCACCGACGCCGGAATCGGCACGATGGTCGTCCCGGCTGCCGCCGGATCTGATCCCGCGGCAGGCCGCGGAATCAACCCGGCCGTGTCAGCCCAGGGGGACGACCCCCCGTACCCGCCGCTGGGAGAATCCGTGCCAGCCCGGGGGGACGACGACCCCCCGTACCCCCCGGACGGAGACGCCGATGTCAGCGACTGACGTGCTGCAGGAAAAGTACGCCGCGAGCATCATGCTCACCTACGGCATGCCACCGGTGGCCCTGGCCCGCGGCAGCGGATCCACCGTCTGGGATGTCGACGGCAACAGTTACCTCGACCTGATCGGCGGCATCGCCGTCAGCGCTCTCGGGCACGCCCACCCTGCGCTGATCGCAGCGGTGACCGAGCAGGTCGGCACGCTGGCGCATACCTCGAACCTGTACCTGCACGAGCGGCAGGTCGAGCTGGCCGTGCGGCTGATCAGGCTGCTCGGCGTGGACGGCCGGGTGTTCTTCGGCAACTCAGGCGCGGAGGCCAACGAGGCAGCGATCAAGCTCGTGCGCCGCGCTCAGGGCGCGGTGTCCGGCGGTGAGGGGCGGCCGGTGATCGTCGCCGCCGAGGGCAGCTTCCACGGCCGCACGATGGGCGCGCTGAGCCTGACCGGCAAGAGCTCGATCCGCACGCCGTTCGAGCCGTTCGGCGTTGACGTCCGGTTCGTGCCGTTCGGCGACGCGGCCGCGCTGGCGGACGCGGTCCGGCCGGACTGCGCCGCCGTCTTCCTTGAGCCGTGCCTGGGGGAGGGCGGGGTCGTGCCCGCCCCGGCCGGGTACCTGAAGGCGGCCAGGGTCGCGTGTGACCAGGCGGGCGCGCTGCTGGTGATCGATGAGATCCAGAGCGGGATCGGCCGGACCGGCGAGTGGTTCGCGCACCAGCGCGAGGGGATCACGCCCGACGTGCTCACGCTGGGCAAAGGCCTCGGCGGCGGGCTGCCGATCGGTGCCTGCATCGGCATCGGCAAATGCGGCTCGGCCCTGGGCAAGGGTGATCACGGCAGCACCTTCGGCGGGAACCCGGTCGCATGTGCGGCCGCGCTCGCGGTGCTGGAGACGATCGAGCGGGACCGGCTGCTGGCGAACGCGACCACCGTTGGGGCGCGCCTGGCAGCCGGCATCGAGGCGCTCGGGCATCCGCTGGTGGCCGGGGTGCGCGGCTCCGGCCTGTGGCTCGCCATCGTGCTGGCCCAGCCCGTCGCCACCGCGGTCGCGGCCACGGCCCAGCGAGCCGGCTTCCTGGTCAACGCCGCGCAGCCCGATGCCGTCCGGCTCGCGCCGCCGCTGATCCTGACCGCCGCGGAGGCGGACTCATTCACCGCGGCCCTGCCCGCGATCCTCGAGGCGGCCAGTGTCGTGGCGCCCAGTCAGGAGGCCTGATGCCGACCGTACGTCACTTCCTGCGCGACGATGACTTGTCGCCGGCCGAGCAGGCTCAGGTGCTGACGCTGGCCGCCGAG
>JASIBJ010000767.1 GCA_030045215.1 Streptosporangiaceae bacterium
CGCGGTGTCCGCTTTCGGGCGGGACGGCGGCTACCGGCTGTCCCGGTCACCCGACCTGATCAGCGTGGCCGAGGTGATAGAAGCAGCCGAGGGACCGCTTGCCTCGCAGCGTTGTGCCCTCGGCGACGGGCCGTGCCGCTGGCATGACGTCTGCCCCCTGCACGAGACGATGACGAGGGCCACCGCCTCCCTGCGGCAGGTATTGGGCTCGACCACGCTGGCTGTGCTGGCAGAACGGGACGCGGCGATAGCGCGAGGAACCTATCCGGTGCCGGACGATGCGCACCCTCACCCGGCGGCGATCAAGGTGGGAGACTCGGTCCACGTGGAACTGCCGGCCGACGCCGTAGCCGCTCGGCTCAGCGCCGGCACGTCCTGGCTCACCGCCCAGGCCCAGGCATCCGACGCCGAAGAACTGACGATCAAAGTGAGGCCAGGCGGCCCTGGCTGGCTGGGTAAGACCGTCGCTGTCCACCTCGGCGAGCCGGAAACGAGTGCCGGTCGCCTTATCGTTCCCTTTATCTGGGAGGCGTCCGGAACTGGCGGACTCTTCACCAGGTTCGAGGGCCAGCTGCAGCTGGAGTCCCTGGATCCGGATCGGTCCGAGCTTCGCCTATCCGGGCTGTACCGGGCGCCGCAGGGCAGAGCTGGACAGGCGCTGACCGAAGCGCTGGTCAGCCGGCTGGCCCGGGCCAGCGTGCGATCGTTCCTGCGCCAGGTAGCGCGCGGACTCGAACAGGACTACACCAGCGCGCCTCCCGCGCCCTCCATCTCCCGGTCCTAGCGGACTCTCGCGGACCACGCGAACAACGCCGGCCTCGCGCACCCCGATCCGGCCGCGTCGGGAACAGGTCCGGTCCATGCGGTGCGCGCGAGCAAACTGTGACGAGGCGCGCGCATCGACTCTTCCGCCCGCCATCAGTGCTGTCTAGAATGCAGCCTTACGTGGGCGTTCGGAGGGTAATACGATGCGACTTCGGCGGGCGGGCTGCCTCCTCGTGGCGGCTCTGACGGGCATTGGGCTGGCAACGACGGCAAGCGCTTCGGCGTCAGTTCGGACCACGGGGGATCGGGCCGCGAGCACGGCTACGGTGCGCCTGACGCTCACCGGCCTGAACCGCGCGGACCGGGACGTAGCGATACCCCAGGCGAGCCTCCTCAGCGAGTCGACCGGGGACACGTACCTCTACGGAGGCTCAGCGCTGGCCATCCCGCGTGGCACCTACCTGATCGCGGCCGAGGTTCCGACTTACACGGGCTCGACCGTAACCAGCCAGACGCTCGTATTCCGGACGGCAGCGATCGAGCGCCGCGAGACAATCAGGCTGGACGGACGCGACGGCAGGAAGTTGACGGTCACGCTGAGCGGGGCACAGGCGACCGTGAGCCAGCTATCGGCAGACGTCTGCATGTCCCAGGATCCCCATGGCCAGGAGATACTGCAGGGCGTTGCCTACGGCGGGCCCGGCGTCAGCATCTACGCGGTGCCGGCAAAGTCCTCCAACATTACGTTCGGCTACTCCGACATCCTCGTCTCCGCCACCGGCGCGTCGTACTACCTGATCGGATCGACCGCCGGCCAGATCCCCTCTCGCCTCGGGTACACCCAGCGCGCATCGGGCCTGGCCAAGGTCACGACGGAACTGCGTAGCGGCGCGTACGGATCGAGCGAGTTCAACTGGACGATTCAGTCCGGCAGCCCTGATGGGTTTTGCGGGGCCGGCCAGAACCAGAACCTGTTGGGCGTGCAGAGCTGGGCAAGTTACGTCACGCCCGGTACCTGGACGACGACGGTGATCGCGTACTCGCAGGGCTCGAACGGGAATCTCGACCCGAACGCCTACCTTTATGGGACCGGCCGTTACCGCGCTGGCCGTTCCTACACCAATGTGTTCGGAGCCGCAGTCGTGGGCCCGGGGCCGGAATACCCGCAGACCTCCGACAACTACAACGACCCCGGCAGCAGGTACGCGCTGCTCTCCTACTCGCCGTCCCTGTTCGACAGTCCGGTGCTGACCGGCGGACAGGTCTGCTGCGACAGCAGCACCGTGACGCTGCGCCTCGGCAGCAAGGTCGTCGGGAAGAGAACCCTTCGCTCCAACGGCCTGTTCACCGCGTCGATCCGCCAGTCCGGCTGGTACACGCTGGATGTGACGGACAGTCGCTCGTTCCCCGGCGGCGGTGCGCCCGCATTGTCGCCGAAGGTGGCCGTCAGTTTCAGGTTCCACGCGTCGTCGACGCCGGCCGGTAACGGCGCGCAGCAGAACGCCCCACTGACCGATGCGCTCTGCTATGCGCTCGGCCTGAACAGCGCGAACCAGGCACCCGCGGGCGGCACCACGAAAGTGAACATCGCGGTCACGCGACCCAGCAACGTGGGCGTCCCGAGCCCGTTGTACCGGCTGAAGACCGTCCAGTTCTACGTGTCGTTCAACGGCGGATCGACCTGGCGGCGGCTGGCGCTGCGGCGGATTGGGAGCTACTGGCAGGCAACCATCGCCGACCCGGCGACCGGGTACGTCACGATCCGCTCGATCGTTACCGACGTCCACGGCGACCTGACCGAGCAGACGGTATACCGGGCGTACGCGGTAACCGGATGACCAATTGGCCGGGTGACCGGGCGGCCGGGCCCGGCCTGGTGAGGACCGCGAGGAGCGCGAGGAGCGCGCCACCAGGCCCACGATGATCGCGCTCGTCGCGGTGGCCTTGGCCCAGCCCGGGTTGTGGGCGAGGTGGCCGAGCCGCTTGATGGGCCGCTAGCACCGTCCGGCTTGTGCCGGGCGCGCGTCACATGGCGACATCGGCGGTGCGTGCGTCATAGCCGCCAATCGTCGGGTCAGGACTTGGCGAGAAAGCCGGAGGCCCGGCCGAAGTGAAGAGTCGTGGCCGTGATCGCCGCCAGCCCGGCAGCAATGGCCAGCGGCAACCCGGCACCCTTATGCAGGTAGAGGGCCGCGCCACCGATCGCGCCGAGCAGCATCGCGAGCACGGCGGCAGTGCGTCGCCCGGACGCGGTGCCCTGACCGCCCGCCAGGGGCGAGTCGGCTGCCAGGCCGGTCAGCGTCAGGGTGAGGACCGTGGTCGTGACGTCCGGAATGCCCAGGTGCCTGATCACCGAGTTCCTGATGCCCATGGCGAAGGCCAGGATCGCGATGACCGTGTACCGCGCCCAGCCGCTCGCGACGGAGGTCGCCAGGAACGCGACGATGGCGGCGGCGCCTACAAAGGCCGCTTCACAGCAGATCGCGATCGCGAGCAGGCGGCTCCGGCCTGTCACCCGCCGCCGCAGCCTCCCGCCGGTAACTGCGCCTGCCAGGAACAGCAGGAGCGAGGTCAGGCTGGCCGTGACGGAGAACCCAGGCGCACCGGCGGCGGCAAAGCCCAACACGACTACGTTCCCTGTCATGTTCGCGGTGAAGACCCTGCCGAGCCCCAGGTAGGACACCGCGTCGACCACGCCGCTCAGCAAGGTCAGCGCGAGCAGGATGCGCAGGACCGCCAGCTGGCCCTGGTCGGCTCGCGGGGCCGCCGGTTGCGCTCTGGCCGACCTGTCTGCGGGCGGTCGGCTCGTCGGCGGCCCGTCGGCGGGCTGGTTTCCGGCGTCGGCCATCACGAGATCTTCTCACCGACCGGAACGGACGAGGCGCCGAACGGACCGCAAGCCCAGGGTGGCAGAGCATGCGGCAGACGGTGCCCACGCGATTCGTGCGATGTCTCAACCTCGCCCCTGACTACGACGAGGAAGTCGTAACTTTCCTCGCCCAGGGAATTCAGGACCTCGCCTGTCCTCATGGGGCGGACTGTCCGGTAGTGGCGCACCTGCGTGCGCTGATCCTCGTCGAGGACCGAATACGAGTACTGCTGAGCGTGACTGTTGATCATCAGTACAGGTGCGAGCTAGGGCATGGGGCCAGTC
>JASIBJ010000768.1 GCA_030045215.1 Streptosporangiaceae bacterium
ATCGTAATGCTTCCCCAGCCGGTGTAGACGTGCAGGTCGATGACGTTGTCGTCGAACTCGGCTTCCGTGAGGTCGATCCTGATGCTGCCCAGGTCGGCGCTGACGTGTGTCTGCCTGGCGACCTGCCACCGACCGGTCAGGCGCAGCCTCCCCGTGCCGGAGTGGATCTCCAGCGGCTCCGCGAGTCGGCGGTCGGGGCTGGTGAGCGCCATGGGCGATGGCAGCGACCAGACGATCTCCGCGAGTTCGGCTTCGGTTCTGGCGGCAAGTATCCGGGTGACGCTGGTGTCGAACCGTCCCGCGTCGATGTCACCGGCGGCGTAGAGCTCTTTGAGGAACTCGGTGGCGCGGTGCTGGGCATCCTCGTGCATGACCTCTCCGATGTCGGGGGGTACGAGGGAGCTCAGGTCCCGCGTCAAGGGTATCGAGCGCATTGGCCAGGCCGTCTCGCGCTGATGCAGTCAGCAGAGCCTCATATTCCGTCGGCGGTCCGTGTCACACTGCCAGGACACGGCCGAACCGCAGCGCGACCGCGTCCTCGGGCACTACGCGAAGGAGACAGCGGAGATGGCACGCCTTCCAGGAATCACCGCGAGCCAGGGCGGACTGCGAGTGAAACTGGCGTACTTCTTCACCGAACGCTTTCTCGCCAAGCTTGCTGGCCGGGCGCCGGCGGAAACGGTAACGGCGCTCGGTATGTACGCCTACCTCCCGGGAGTCCTGATGGCCTATGGCCGGCTTGAGCAGGCCACCGGCAAGCTCGGTCTGGTCGACAACCGCATCAGGTACCTGGCCGAGCTGAAGGCGGCCACGATGACCGGATGCGAGTACTGCATGGACCTCGGGTCGCAGATAGCCCGCCAGGCCGGCCTCAGCGATGAGAAGCTGCTGGCGATGCCGAATTACCGCACCAGTGATGTCTTCAGCGAACAAGAGAAGCTGGTCATGGACTACGCGGTCGGCATGTGCGGCACGCCCGCCGACGTTCCCGACGAGCTGTTCGCGAGGATGCGCGAGCAGTTCAGCGACCAGCAGATCGTGGAGTTGACTCACGTGATCGCGCTGGAGAACATGCGCGGCCGCTTTAACCGGGCCCTGGACATCTCCTCGGCCGGGTACAGCGAGGGAATGGTCTGCGTCCTGCCCGTGCCGGCGTCCGCGCCGACTTCTGGTCCCGCGAGCGAGCAGGGCTGATCGCCGTCCCATGGCCGCCACACGCCGCGAGAGCACTCCGCTCGGGAACGTCATGACGGCAGGGCATCCCGGCGAGGCTATCTCGGTCGTGCCCGCGAACAAGGCGTCCTGGGAGGACCTGCAGGCCATCTTCGGGACGGGCGGCGACCCGCCCAGATGCCAGTGCCAGTACTTCAAGACGACACCCGCCCAGTGGCGTGCCATGCGCGTCGACGAGCGGGCGGATCGGCTGCGGGAGCAGTCCGCGTGCGGCCATCCGAGGGCCCGCACCACCAGCGGGCTTGTGGCCTATCTCGGCGCCGAGCCGGCCGGCTGGTGCGCGGTCGAGCCCCGCCCGGTGTACGTGCACCTGCTGGGTAGCCGGGTGGTGTGGGCCGGCCGCAACGAGGATCGGGCCGACGACGGCGTCTGGGCCGTGACCTGCTTTGTGACCAGGGCCGGATTCCGCCGCCGCGGGGTTGCCGGCGCACTTGCCGCTGCCGCCGTCGGCTTCGCCCGCGAGCGCGGTGCTCGCGCGATCGAGGCCTACCCCATGACCACCCAGCCGGGACAGGAGATCACCTGGGGCGAGCTGTACGTCGGCAGCCGCAACATGTTCGCCGATGCCGGGTTCGCCGAGGTCAGCAAGCCCACGCCGCGGCGCGTCGTGATGAGGATCGACTTCTAGCGCCGGCCATCGGCTTGCTCCGGCTTGCGGGCGACGAGGATGTCGCGAACGATCGCCTGGTCCACTCGATGCCGGAGGGCCTGGTAGGACGGGTCCTCAAGCGGGCGCAGGCCCGCGTTTGCGAGGATGCTCGCCACGTCATCGCGGCGGGCGACCACGGTGTTCCACGCGATTCCGGCCGCACCGCCCGGCCGCAGCAGGGTCGCCCAGACCGGCACCGCGGCCGCCAGCAGGTCCAGCGGCTTTCGCGCCAGGCCCTGCGCCGTCGTCCGGCTGCCGTGCTGGACGCCATAAGGGGCGTCAGTCACCAGCACATCGATCGTCGACGGCCGGACGAACTCCGCCGCCCTGGTCGTGTCCGCGTTGACGATGTCAAGTAGCTGGGTGGCGCCGGACTTGTAGGCGTCCTTGCTGGCGGCCATGTTGATCCGCAGTCGCCTGCCGATCACTTTGCCGTCGCGGCGGACCGGGCCGTCGTACTCGCAGTGATGCTTGACCCGCTTGCGCTTCAGCCACGCCTTGATGAACGCCGCGTACGCCTCGAAATCCCTGTGATCCAGGTCCATCCCGGTCGCGTCGAACCCGTACATGAGCGCCTGGTTCAGCGTCGTGCCGCGGCCGCACAGCGGATCGAGAACGGACAGCCGGCGGGTGAGCATGTCGCTCGCGAACGCGGAGGACAGCACCGTTACGTTCAGGAGCAGCTTGGTGAACTGCTCGTTCGTCTTGCCCTGGTAGTTCTGAATGGTGATCAGGTCATCGTCGTAGCGATCGAGCGCGCGCATGGGGACTGGCCGCAGCAACCCGTCGCGCATCTCGAAGAGCGCGTAGCCAGCTGAGAGGTTGGCCCGGAAGGCAGTGCTCTGACCGCCGAGGGCCGCCGCCTCGAACGTGACGTAGGGCACGCCGCCGATCGCGGCCACATCGATCGCGCCGATGTCGCCGCCGAGCACCGCCGTGGAGAGGATTGCGAGTTCGGTCTGCGCGAGCGCGGCCGCCGCGTCCGCGTAAACGCGGTTAGCCGATGGCAGGAGCAGCATGGCGTACCGGGGCACCCGCTCATCGTCTCAGCCCACCGCAGCGCGGGTGCTGCCGTCATTAGTCCGCTCCCGGCATGCCGGTTACCGGGCCGACAGCCGCCTGGCGCTCATACTCGGTGACGGGCAGCTTGATCAGCTGCGTGCATCCGGGTTTCCCGCACTCGCAGCTGAACAGAAACGCCGGCGGCTGCGGCATCCGGGCCGGGCCCATGTCTGCCCACCAGCCCAGCAACTGCCTGACGTGCATGGCGTTCTCTGCTTGCCGGATGCGCTGGCGCTCCCGGTCGCCCGCCGCCCCGCTCGAGCACCCCGCGGTAACCGAACTCGGCCGTCGGCAGCAGCCACAGGCCGTGGCGTGGAGATCGCATCAGCCCGGCGACGAGGTCAGGGAATAGCTGCGGGCCCTCAACGATGACGGTCGGGCCTGCGCCCAGGGCGTGAAGGTCAGCGCAAGCCATCTGAACCCGTTCGGCCGACACCGCGGCGAACGACTCGGCCAGGCTGGCCGCCTCTTGTCGCCACATGGCCGCACCGCCTTGCCTGCTGACGGCCAGGGTCAACGGGAAGTCGCCCGATGCCGCGCGGTCAGCGTGCGCGTAGTTGTGGCCATCCACCGGATAAAACCGGAGGTCCAGGCGGAGTGCGGCCCATCGGGCGGCTGTCGTCTTGCCTGACCCGCAGCCACCGCCGAGCCAGAACGCGGCCGGGAGGCCGGGCGCTGGCGCGGATGGATCGGGTTGTGCCGCGGGTCCGCCCACGTCATCGAAGGTAGCGGTGGCCCGAGGCGCGCTCGCGCGCCGACGGCTCATGCAGCAGCACGCCCGAGGTCCAGCACAGAAAGTCCGTGTAGGTGTCGGGCGCGCTGTCGGACCTGAATACGTAGCGCGCCGGGTTCATTCGCATGTCAAGCAGCATGCGCTGCGCCTCCCGGTCCTCGCCCACCGCGTCGGCGATGCCGCGGGCGATCCGGTGGATTGCTGGCCCCTTGTCCAGGTGAATGTGGTCCCGGTAGCTCATGTGTCCAGCATCGATGATGGCGCCGACCGGCGACAGTGGCAGTACAGCCCCACTACCGTGACATCCTGCCATTCCGCGGGCATGATGGTAAGCGTGCTGAGAAACGTGGCGGTTGTGGTCCTGGACGGGTTCTCGCCCTTCGAGCTCGGCGTGCCGTGCGAGGTCTTCGGCCAGGACAGGACCGAGGAGGGACTGCCCGGTTACGAGTTCAGCGTGGTAGCCGGCGAGCCGGGTCCCTTGCGGTCCGAGGTGGGTTTCGTCCTGCAGACCGATGTTGGCCTGGAGGTGCTGGACCGGGCCGACCTGGTCATCGTTCCCGCGCCCTGCGACGAGCGATGCACTCGCGCCGACTGGCCGGAGCCGCTGCTGGCCGCCCTTCGCGCGGTCGTCGCCCGCGGTGGCCGCGTGCTGAGCGTCTGTACCGGGGCATTTGTGCTCGGCGCAGCCGGGCTGCTCGACGGCCGCGCGTGCACGACGCACTGGCGGCACGCCCGGCAGCTCGCCATCATGTATCCGGCCGCGAAGGTCGATCCTTCTGTTCTCTATGTGGACGAGGGCCAGGTGATCACCAGCGCAGGCACGGCGGCGGGCATCGACGCCTGCCTGTACCTGGTGCGCCAGGAACAAGGGAGCCGGGTAGCCAACGCCATCGCCCGCCGCATGGTCGTGCCGTCCCACCGGGACGGCGGGCAGGCGCAGTTCGTCGAGCGGCCGATCGCCCCGCCGTCCTGGGACACGCTCGCGGACGTGATCGAGTGGATGCAGCGTCACCTCGACCAGCAAGTCTCGGTCAGCGAGCTTGCAAGCCTTGCGGCCATGTCGCCGCGGACGTTCGCCCGGCGATTCGTCCAGGAGACCGGCACAACGCCGCAGCGGTGGCTCATCGGCCAGCGCATTCTGCTGGCCGAGCA
>JASIBJ010000769.1 GCA_030045215.1 Streptosporangiaceae bacterium
GGTGCTGGAAAAGCTGGCCGACGAGGCCGACGGCGCGTGGATCCTCGCGAAGGTCGACGTCGACGCCAACCCGCAGCTCAGCGCGGCCCTGCAGGTGCAGTCCATCCCGATGGTGGTGGCGGTCATCGCGGGTCAGATCGCGGATGGCTTCCTCGGCGCCCTGCCCGAGGCGCAGGTGCGGGAGTGGCTGGGCCAGGTCCTGGGCGTCGCCGCGCAACTGGGCCTGCAGCCGCAGGCCGGGTCGGCCGGCGATGAGGCCGACGGGTCGGTGCAGGCCGGCCAGCCGGGTCAGGGCGGGCAGCCCGGCGATGCCGGGCAGCCCGGCGGCATGCCCGCCTTCCCGGACGGGGCGGTTGGCGCGCAGGCCAGAAGCGCGATGGGCGCGGCGCAGGCGGCGATGGAGCGCGGTGACCTGGACGCGGCAGCGGCTGAGTTCGAGCGGGTACTGGAGATCTATCCAGATGATCCGGTCGCCACGATGGGTCTGCGGCAGGTCGGACTGATCCGCCGCGTCGAGTCTTATGACCAGGCCAAGGCCCGCCGGGACGCCGACGAGCGGCCCGACGACGCTGAGGCGCAGGCGCGGGTAGCCGACATCGACATGGCCATGGGCAAGATCGAGGCGAGCTTCGAGCGGCTGCTCAACACGATCAGGCAGACCTCAGGGGACGAACGGGACATCGCCCGCAAGCACCTGATTGGCCTCTTCGAGATCTTCCCGCCGAAGGACCCCAGGGTGGCCAAGGCCAGGGCCACCTTGTCGAGCCTGCTGTTCTGAGGGCTGGGCGGTCCCGCCTAGCGCGGGCCGGCGAGGTGCTCGAGGGCGGGCAGCGCGCTCGAAAGTGCGGCAAGCTGATCGGTCGGCAGCGTGAGCAGGATGTCGGTGAGCAGGTTCGTTGCCTCCTGCTTGATGCGCTCGAGGACATCGCTGCCCTGCTCGGTGACGCTTACCAGGTATGCCCGCGCGTCGTCGGGGGCCGCGTCGCGGCGCACGTAGCCCCTGTCTTCGAGCACGTTGATGAGCCGGGTGAGCGTCGAGGGCGCGATCCGCTCGGCTGCAGCCAGGTCGCCAAGCCGGACGGGGCCCTTCACGCCGATCGTCGACAGCGTGGACAGCTGGCTGGGCGTGAGCCCGGCGAGATCGTGCTTGCGGAGCCGGCGGGAGAGGCGCAGCACGGCAACCCGGAGCCGCGCCGCGTCGATGCCCAGGTCGGGCTGGGAGCCCTCGCGGCCACTGTTTCCTGGCTGCCCGACGCCGGCCCCGGCCTGGCGTGCCTTCGCCCCGCCCGGCTTGCTGGCCGAGGCGGCGGCGACTTCGCTCATTCCGGTGGGCACCCTTGCAGGGTAGTGCCCGATTGCCGGATGTCATGACGGCCGTCCGGTAATCCGGCAGCCAAAAACTGACTGGCCTGTGAACTCACTCAGGCAATCTCGTAATCAGGCGGGACCCACGTGCCTGCGTCGGCGTCGCTGACGCATGATTGGGTCATGGAGGATGAATCCCTCAGCGGCAGGCTGCTCGCGGCGACTCCGCTTCTCGGAGACCCGAACTTCCGCCGCACTGTCGTCCTGATCGTCGAAGACGACAAGGAGGAGGGAACGCTGGGTGTGGTGCTGAACCGGCCTACCGAGGTTCCGCTTGACCAGGTCCTGGAGTCGTGGACCGCGCTCGTTTCTGGACCGCCGGTGGTCTTCCGCGGCGGGCCGATCTCGCCCAATAGCGCGCTGGCGCTGGCCATGCCGCACGGGACGGCCGAGCCGCTCGGCTGGCGATCGCTGCCCGGTGAAGCGCTGAAGTCGAGGCTTGGCCTGGTCGATCTGGGCGCGCCGCCGGAATTGCTGGCCGACGGCATCAGCTCCATGCGGGTATTCGCTGGCTACGCGGGCTGGGGTGCCGGGCAGTTGCGGGATGAGATCGAGGAGGGCGCCTGGTACGTGCTGCCAGGCAATCCCGATGACGCCTTCGCCGCCGAGCCCGAGCGGCTCTGGGAGCAGGTGCTCCGCAGGCAGGGCGGCGAGCTCGCTATCGTGGCCACCTACCCCGACGACCCCATCTGGAACTGACCGGCCCGCCTGCCAGGGCGGCCGGCCCGGCCACGGGCCAGCGCGCACGCGAGCCAGGCCTGGGCACTCGTCCCGACCGAGCACCCGGCCCGAGCACGGCCACCCGCGTAAACTCGTGTTGTGAGCACCGAAGTTCTCCCTGGCACCGAGACCCGCCAGGACACAGATGTCCGGCCTGACCTCTCGTACGGCGATGGCGACCATGACAGGTTTGCGCACTATGTCCAGAAGGACAAGA
Source organism: Streptosporangiaceae bacterium (assembly GCA_030045215.1). Next base: position 2,303 of record JASIBJ010000769.1, read on the forward strand.
TTGTGGACAGCACCGTCACCGGAACGCCCCTAGTCGCGTTGTGCGGCAAGGTCTGGGTTCCGAGTCGCGATCCCAAGAAGTACCCGGTCTGCCCGGACTGCCGGCGGATCTACGAGTCGCTGCCAGACGGCGAGGAGTAGCCGGCCCTACCTCGGCCCGCGCGGGGTGCCGATCAGGGTGGCTCCCCCGGCGTGCATGAGCTCGAGTGCCGCCGTCGTAGTCGCCGCGCCCACGCCCGCGGTCAGGTCGAGCAGCACGGTGGTCGCGAAGCCAGCGGCTACGGCGTCCCTGGCCGTGGCGCGCACGCAGTAGTCGGTCGCGAGCCCGCTGACGTCGACCTTGGTGACCGCCCGCTCTGCCAGCCACTGCTGCAGCGTTTCGCCTTCCCCGGTTCGCCCCTCGAAGCCGCTGTAGGCGGCAGCGTGCTCGCCCTTAAGGAACAGCGCCGCGACCTGGCTCGTGTCCAGGTCGGGGTGGAATTCGGCGCCCCTGGTACCGGCCACGCAGTGCGGGGGCCAGGTGTCCACGAAGTCCGGGTTGGAGGAGAAGTGCGCGCCGGGGTCGATGTGATGATCCTGCGTGGCGACCACGAGGTCGTACTTGGCGGCGTCTGGCCCGGCCAGGAAGTCGGAGATGGCGCGGGCAACGCTCGCACCCCCGGCCACCGCGAGGGAGCCGCCCTCGCAGAAGTCGTTCTGGACGTCAACGATCAGTAGGGCCCGCACACGGCGAGCGTAGCGCTAGCTCACATCTAGTGGCGTGCCGGACGTGATGCGCACAAGCTCCGCGAACGAGGTCCGGAACACAGTGTGGGCATGACCGGCGGCCGCCCACACGACCTCGTACTCGGCAAGCGCGGTGTCGACGAGCGTCCGGATTGGCCGCGGATGACCGACCGGTGCGACACCGCCGATGCGCTGGCCGGTGCTGGCGTAGACGAAGTCAGGATCGGCTCGCCCGAGCTTTTCGACCCCGGTCTCCGCCGCGACCTTCGCGGTGTTGACGCGGTGCGCGCCGCTGGTCAAGATCAGCAGCGGCTGCGCGTCAGCGCTGAACACCAGGCTGTTGGCGATGGCGCCCACCTCGCACCCAAGCTGAGCGGCCGCGGTCGCCGCCGTGGGCGCCGGGTCGGGCAGTTCGCGGACCTCGCCAGGCACGCCCAAGGCGCGAAGGGTCCTGGCCACGTGCTCCGCGTTTCGATGCATCGGGCCAGTGTGGCACGAGGCGGCCTCCGGGCGGCACGTTCATTTGGCCGGCCGGCGCCCGCGACCAGCGTCAGCTGTCCGGCTCAAAGATCGTCGGAATGGCCGGATAGCCGCGGGACAGCTGCCGCGCGTAGGCGGGCAACTCGGCTACCGCTCGCTGGTGCCGGTCGCGGGCAACACCGAGCTCCTCGGCGCCGACGGACCTCCCGTCGCTGACGAGCAGGCGCAGCAGGGGCCGGGCCCGTTCCCCGAAATCTGGCTGCTCGGCGACGAGCTCGCTGTGCGCAAGGCCCGCCTCGTCTAGCTTCCGCGCCGCCCACTTCCTGCCGCCACGGGACGGCTTGCCGACCGAGCGCTTGGCGACCGGCTGGAGCGCGCCAGGCCGCTGCGGGTCCTCGCGCGCTACGAGTTTGTACACCAGCGCCGCGGTGGGCGCGCCGGAGCCCGTTACGAGCGACGTCCCCACCCCGTAACCGTCGACAGGGACGACCGCGAGCCCGGCGATTGAGTACTCGTCGAGGTCCCCGGTGAGTACGATCCTAGTCTTGGTCGCGCCGAGCGAATCCAGGAGCGCCCGTACCTCGCGGGCCACGACCCGCAGGTCCCCGCTGTCGATCCGCACCGCGCCGAGGTCCGGGCCCGCCACGTCGATAGCGGTGCGCAC
>JASIBJ010000770.1 GCA_030045215.1 Streptosporangiaceae bacterium
CGGTCTTCATGGCGTCCGGGAAGGGTCCCTACCTGACCGACGTCGACGGCAATCAGTACGTGGACCTGGTCTGCTCGTGGGGGCCGATGATCCTCGGGCACGTGCACCCCACCGTCGTCTCGGCGGTCCAGGCCGCCGTCGGCAACGGAACTTCCTTCGGCACCGTCACCGAGGGCGAGGCGGAACTCGCGGCCGAGATCATCGACCGGGCGCCGGTCGAGCGGGTGCGCCTGGTCAACTCGGGGACCGAGGCCACGATGACCGCGATCCGGCTGGCCAGGGGCTACACCGGCCGGCGGCTGGTGGTGAAGTTCGCTGGCTGCTATCACGGCCACGTCGATGCGCTGCTGGCCGCGGCCGGCTCGGGCGTGGCGACCTTCGGACTGCCTGACTCGCCCGGCGTCACCGGGGCGGCGGCCGCCGAGACCGTGGTGCTGCCCTACAACGACGCTGCTGGCGTGCGCCAGGCGTTCGCCGACAGCGGGTCCGAGATCGCGTGCGTGATTACCGAGGCCTGCCCGGCCAATATGGGCGTCGTCCCCCCGGCGGGCGGGTTCAACGAACTGCTCGCCGCGCTGTGCGCCGAGCACGGCGCGCTGCTGATCATGGATGAGGTGCTGACCGGATTCCGGGTCACGCGGTCGGGCTGGTACGGGCGCGAGGGCGTCGCCGCTGACCTCATGACGTTCGGCAAGGTCATGGGCGGCGGGCTGCCGGCCGCTGCGTTCGGGGGCCGGACCGAGATCATGGAGCGGCTGGCGCCGTCTGGCCCGGTCTACCAGGCGGGCACCCTGTCGGGGAACCCGGTCGCCACCGCGGCCGGGATCGCCACGCTGCGCGCGTGCACGCCCGAGGTGTACGGGCGGGTCGACGAGGCCGCAGCGATCGTGGCCAAGCTCGCCGCGGACGCCCTCACCGAGGCCGGCGTGCCGTTCCGGCTGCAGCAGGGAGGAAACCTGTTCTCGGTGTTCCTCGGCGTCGACGACCAGGTGCGTGACTTCGGCGGGGCGCGCCGGCAGTCCGGGCCGGCCTACGCCGCGTTCTTTCACGCCATGCTCGACGGCGGGGTGTACCTGCCGCCATCGGGTTATGAGGCGTGGTTCCTGTCGGCGGCCCACGATGAGGCCGCGCTGGCCACGATCGCCGATGCGCTGCCAGTCGCCGCGGCGGCGGCCGCGGCCGCGCTTGGCTGATCCGGCGAAAGCGCCTGCCTGACCGCCTCGTTCGAAACATTGATCCGAATGTCATGTTTCATGGCGATGCCCCTGGCAGCGTGCTCGCTTTCTCGTCAGGATGTGCTGTGGGCGACGCAGGCATCCGAAGCCTGGGCCCGCTACGGGAGGAAAGCAAGCCATGGCGATGCGCAATGTCATCAGCACCCTGAACACGAACGACGGCACCGAGACGATGGGGCCCGGCATCCTGATGTGGCACTATCCAGGTGCCGACATCATGAACGGCAGCTTGCTGACCGTGGAGAGCAACCATTTCTGCGTGCTCAAGTCCCGCGGTGCGATCCTGAACGTCTACGAGACTGGCCAGTACCCGGTCGAGACGCCGCAGCGCCCGCTGATCGGCAGCTTCCAGCAGGCCTTCTACGGTGGCCAGTCCCCGTGGCAGTACGAGGCGCTGTTCGTGGCGCGGGCCAAGAGCGTGGTCAAGGCGCAGGGAGTGGCGCTGTCCGCTGAACTCGCCGAACTCGTATACGACGTCGACTACTACGTGCACGTCGACACCAAGGAAGACGCGGTCAAGCTGGTCACGCACATGCCGTACCAGGGTCACGCCCTAACGGCGGACGCGCTTAACGCCTACGCCGGGCCCGTGGTGGAGCAGGCGGTCAACCAGCTAGTTCAGGTAACGCCCCTGGAACGGGTGAACGAGAAGATTCACGAGATCACCGAGCTGGTCCGTGGCCACCTGCAGGACTTCCTGTCCATCTACGGCGTCACGCTGAACGACGTCAAGGTGCTGATGCGGCCCAGGGACGAGCGGATGCGCGAGCTGATCTCGCTGCGCGCGTTCGGGCTGTCCGAGCTGGACGCCGTCCGGTATTACGTGGCGATGAAGATGGCCGAGCGGGGACTCGTGTCTGCGCCGAACATGGCTGTCGGCGAGCCCTTCAACATTGGCATCACCGCTCAGACCAACCCGATCGCCAGCATGCCTTCGCTGGCGGAGATCAATGGCGGGGGAGTGCCGGCGCCGGCGCCCGTCCCGGCTCAGCACCAGGCGCCCTGACCGGTGACAGACCTCGCCGACCGGCTGCGCGGGCTGCTTGCCTCCGACGTCTACACCGACAAGGGCAGGCTCCGGGCCGATGATCTGCTCGTCCGCGAGCGGGTAGGGCACGAGCTCGGCGCGGCGGCGGCCTGCGTCCGGCAGCTGATCAGCCAGTGGCGCGCCGACCGCGTCCCGCCATCGACCAGGGAACAGCCGTTCCCCCCAGCCGAGGTGATGGAGCCGATCCGGCGGGCCGAGCGCCTCGTGCGGACCATCGAGGACACCTCGGCCGCGATCCGCGGGCTGCCAGTCCTGAACCAGGACAGGGTCTGGGACCGCGTCAGGTCGGCCGGGCTGGACGAGCTGATGCAGTTTGACTGGACCATGGTCGTCGAGGCGGACGGGCTCGCGGCGGACGTGCAGCGGGTGCTTTCGCTCGACGAGCTTGACGTCACGGCCCTGGACGCCCGGCTGCGCAAGCTCCGTGAGGTCATGGCCGACCGGCAGCGTTATATCGAGATCTCCTGAGAGGCCTGTGCCCGCCCGGCCCCGGGCGGGCACAGGCGGTCGGGCTCACAGCGGCCGCAGAGGCCGCCGCGCAGGTTATGTGCTGACGCCGGCCAGGGTTCCGCGCCGCACTAGCCGACCGCGACCGCCACGATGCCCGCGACGATGGCCGCGGCGGCCGCGAGCCTGCGTGGCATCCCGCCCTCGCCCAGAAGCCGGCGTCCGAGTATGACCCCGAAAAGGATGCTGACCTCGCGGGCGGGCGCGATCGCGCTGACGGATGAGAAGCTCAGCGCTATCAGGACCAGCACGTAGGCAAGGGGCGCGAGCAGGGCCGCGGCCAGGACCTGGCGCCGGAACTCGCGCCAGACCAGCGCGATGCGGCCGGTGTCCCGCATGACCAACGGCGCGAACGCGAGGGCCATGAACGGGAACGCGGCGTAGCCCTGCAGTATCGGTGGCGTCCGCAGATTCGTCACGGCGTATTTGTCCCAGATGGTGTAACCGGCGATGAACGCGCCGGTGCAGAGCGCGATGGCAACCGCCACCGAGGCCGGCGGCCAGGTCGGCGCGCTGTCTGCATCGGCGGCTTCGGTGCCGGCCGGAATGCCGATCGCAATGATGCCGGCCACGATGCAGCCGATCCCGGCCAGCGACAGCGGACCTGGCCGCTCGCCCAGCAGCAGGATGCCCGCCAGCGCCGCGAGCAGCGCACCCGTCCCGCGCCCGATGGGGTAGACAAGCGAAAGGTCGCCCTTGCGGTAGCCGAACTGCAGGAAGAGGAAGTACCCGGCCTCCAGCACCCCGGTGCCGAGGAGGAATACCCAATTCAGGCTAGCCAGGTGCGGGTGCCCGGCGACCGCTACGAGCGCCACGACGGGCGCGTACAGGCCGGACGCGGCGACGGCGAAGAGCCAGATGAAAAAGACGCCGCCGGTAGCGGACGCCTGCTTGCTGAACAGGTTCCAGGTCGCGTGCGCGATGGCGGCCACCAGGATCAGGGAGAGTGCGAATGGGCTCACCAGGCGGCTCCTGCCGGTCGGGCCCGCGGGGTGCGGGCACGGCAAACAGAGCCCTCGAGGTTTCTATCCCGTCAGGTGTTCGCCTGCAGGCCCGGCTCTCGCGCTGAGCACCGGTCAGGCAGGCTCTTGGCGCCGCTCGGTCCAGCCCACCCGGTCCTGATTGTGGCGGCGGGGATAACGGGCCGGGTGCGGAACCCTAGGCGCAGCCACATGCTGTCTTCAGGCTAGACGCCATCTGCCGAGGCGATCAAGGCGCCAGCCGATTCACGGGCGCGCCCCGGTAGGCTGTGCGCCGTATGAGCAGCAGCGATATCCGGCCGCCGGCCGGGACCACGGCCATCGTGCACATGGTCAGGCACGGCGAGGTCGACAACCCGCGCCGCATCCTGTACGGGCGCATCCCGGGCTTCCATCTGTCCGAGGCCGGCCGGGTCATGGCCAAGACCGCCGCTGACTTTCTCGCAGGGCGAGACATCACCCTGCTGAGATCCTCACCGCTCGAGCGCGCTCTCGAGACAGCCGAGCCCATCGCCGCCGAGCTTGGCCTCACGGTCCAGGTCGACGAGCGTCTCCTTGAGCCGTGGAACCACTTCGAGGGCATGCGCTTTGCCGTCGGCGACGGTGCCCTGCGTCGGCCCCGGCACTGGGTTCATCTCCGCAATCCGTTCCGGCCGTCCTGGGGCGAGCCGTACAAGGAGATCGCGGCGCGCGTGCTGGCGGCGGCCGAGGAAGCCGCCGCGATCGCCGCCGGGCACGAGGCGGCGCTGGTTAGCCACCAGCTCCCCATCTGGGTGGCGCGGGAGGCGGCGGAGAACCGCCGGCTGTGGCACGATCCGCGTCGCCGGGAATGCGCGCTGGGCAGCGTCACAAGCCTGATGTTCGCTGGGAGCAAGATCATCGGAGTGAATTACGCCGAGCCGTCGGTTCCCGGCCGGCGCCAGGTCGCAGGTGCTTGAAACCGGCCTGGTCGCCCCGCGAACAGCCAGGTACGCCACGCCCGCCGTGTCAGCCGTAGTCCGCACTGAAGACCGGGCAAGTCCGGAGCTTATCGAGTCAAACCGGGCGAGAAGCCGCCGAGAACGCGCGGGATGTCACGGCCAGCCACGATTGAGTCGGTGGCCGGGGGCCGCGCGAGCCAGTGAAAGGCCGGCCCGCTGCCTCGCCACGGTTACTCATCGGGCACAATAGGCCCGGTACTACTGCCTGTAGGAGATCTCCGAGTGACCCGCCTGCCACGCCTCGCGCGCTGCG